>NZ_JBVBZF010000060.1:0-14600 GCF_057447755.1 Fusibacter sp.
TGTCCGCTTTTTCTCTAGCACCCTCAACATTGTCCAAGATCCATTTAACTTTAGTGCCTGAAAAATAAGCATCCACCACAAGTCCTGTGTTATCACGAATGTATTTTTCATAGCCCTTTGCCTTTAAGTCATCACAAATACCTGCCGTTCTGCGGCATTGCCAAACAATGGCATTGTAGATGGGCTTCCCTGTATTTTTATCCCAAACCACTGTGGTTTCACGTTGATTGGTAATTCCTATTGCAGCTATTTCATGAGGATTGACACCAGCGGTCTCCAAGACTTCTCGTGCAACGCCGGATTGAGTACCCCAAATTTGCATGGCATCATGCTCTACCCAACCTGCCTTTGGATAGATTTGGGTGAACTCTTTTTGTGCCACTTTTAAGATACTGCCGCTTTTATCAAAAATAATAGCCCTTGAACTTGTAGTGCCTTGATCCAGTGCTAAGATATATTTCTTCTCCATCTTGAAATGCCTCCTAAAATCTTTATAATAACATTTTATTATGTTTTTAGGACAATTACAAAGACTTATTGCATATCTTCATGTCTGACTATTTTACCCTTGTCAAAGACGAGAAATCCTGTACATATTTTCTGCATGAGATAGCGGTCATGCGTTACCATGATCAAGCTACCATTATATTGTGACAGTGCGCTTTCAAAGGTCTCCTTTGATTTTAAATCCAGATGATTGGTTGGCTCATCTAATATGATTAGATCGTATGTGCCGAGCAGGAGTTTTAGTAGCTTAAGCTTGGTTTGTTCACCCAGACTCAGTGTCATTACGCGATTATCAAGATTGAGGGATTTAAACCCCAGCTGATGGAGTCTGTTTGAAAGATCAATGCAAGAGGCCCTGTCATATAGGTCAAAGTAATCTTTTATGGTCGTATGGGGAGGGACCTGGATTTCATATTGATCCATATAAGCCAACTTCAAAGTCGGACTCATTAAGACTTCACCACTGTCCAAGGGAAGGTTCTTGAGAATAATCTGTAATAAGGTCGTTTTACCGCAACCGTTCGCTCCAATGAGTCCAATCCTTTCTCCCCTTGTGAGGTAGAAGTCACTTGCTTGAAAGAGGTTTTTTGTTCCAAAAGATTTTGAAATTTCCTTGGCTTCTATGATGTTCTTTCCTCTATTACCAGCAGTCTTGAAGTGCATGACTATTTCGCGTTCGGTCTTTGGCTTTTCAAGCCCTTCAACATCTAACTTTTCGAGTCTTTTAATCCGCGATTTAATTTGTTTATCCTTTTTCTTGGCCTTCATTCGAAAATACTCTTTTTTTCCATCACCTGCTACTTGTTTTTTTGTAGAGTCTCTATGGGCTTTACCAGACCAAGCCTTTAAATTCTTGATGTCATCATGAATCTGCTTTTTATAGGCTTCTTGTACTTGATATGCATTGAAAGCTGTTTTCAATTTTTCAGTCTTTAAAGTCACATATTGTGAGTAGTTGCCTTGGTAGTCATGTGCTTGTCCCTCTTCAATTTCCAAAATTTTCGTGGAGACCTGATCCAGAAAATATCGGTCGTGAGAGATGATAATAATGGTACCGTGATAATATTGAATTTCATTTATAAGCCAGTCAATGCCGTGAAAGTCTAGGTGATTTGTGGGTTCATCAAGTATGAGCATATTAGGACTTGCCGCCCAAAGCTTTGCAAGTGCCACCTTTGTACGCTCGCCACCACTAAGGGCACTTTCATCGGCAAGGTCTATATTGAGTTTACTTTCAAGTGCATAATACTGAGGGTCAAGGTTCCAATCACTGGTATTAAATAGCTGTGCATGACCATTTTGGGCTAAATAACCCACCGTACAACGATCGTCATGCCATTTTACAACCCCAGAATCAGCCTTGATTTGCCCCATTACAATTTGTATCAAAGTGGATTTGCCAGCACCGTTTTCCCCAACGATGCCAATGCGTTCACCGTAGACAACTTCAAAACTCAAGTTTTTAAGTATTGTTTGGTCACCAAAATCCTTGTTTATATTTTTACAGCTGAATATTGTCAAAATAATCACTCCTTTCCAATACTTCATAAAACGACATTTGAGCCATCTTCGATGCCTCAAACCAATTTTCGCTGACGCTGTTTAAGGTTGAAGATCCCTCATCACAGCTTTCGGCTCAAAGTTTGTTGTATATAATAAAAAAGGTTGTGCATTGAACGGACTCAATGAACAACCTCTAAGTTTCATGAATATCAGGCTCATCAAAAGATAACCTGCGTTAAACAACAATTTCCACTGTTGTCGCATGTATTATAAGGCAGTCATAGTGTTGTTCTCAGCACAAAACGCAATTTCAATGGAATGACAAAAAAGCCGATTAGAGGCATTTAATTTCCAATTGAAATTTTACGGTTTAACTAAGAACTTACTTCATCGAACTCTCCTTATATAGATGGTAAAAGTGACAAAAATTGTTTAACAAAGGTCACAATTTGAATAAAGTGACAATTAAAGTTTAAAGGACTTGCGTCAAAAGGTCAATATAATAACTCAAAAAAAATTAAGTGTCATGGATATGTAACATTAAACACGAATTATTAAAGCGGTCGTATTTGATGATAAAATTTTCAAAAATAAGCGTTTTGAAGATACAAGGTTTGACGATAGAACGTTTGTTTGGTAAACTAAAATTAGTGAGGTGACTTATGAAATCAAAATACACATTAACCTTAGCTCAGGCTCGCCTTTTCATACTTGAAAAGCACGGCCTCTTAAATGAATTCAAGCTCCATAGTAAAGATGACATCTTGAGCTTTGTCAGACAAGTCGGTTGTATCCAGTTTGATCCTATCGATATTTGTGGAAAAAATCCTGAACTTGTCCTCCAGTCTAGAATCGAAAATTTTGATAAGGGCATGCTTTATGAAATGCTATATGAGGATCGAAGTCTCATTGATTACTTCGACAAGAATCTCGCGATAATACCCCTTGAAGATTGGCCTTATTTTTCTTATAAAAGACAATACTTTAAGGATTATAAACGCAGTAAATCAGAGGTAGAGGCTGTGATATCGGATGTTCTAACTTATATTCATGAAAATACCTATGCAAGCTCAAAAGAAATCAACATCAGAGAAAAAGTCAACTGGGCATGGAACGATACGAGTCTTGGACGTGCAACCCTTGAAACGCTTTATTTTAGAGGTGATTTGATTGTACATCACAAGAAAGGTACTATTAAATACTACGGGTTGACTAAAGATTTTATAGATGAAGATATTTTAAGTAAACCAAATCCAAATAAGAATCATCAAGAACAGGTCAAGTGGAGTCTCCTAAGGCGCATTGGCGCTGTGGGATTACTCTGGAACAGACCATCGGATGCCTGGTTGGGAATTGATGACATGAAAGCAGTCCATCGCAAGGCGGCTTTCGAGGCTTTAATTAAGGAAAACAAAGTCATCGAAGTTGAGGTTGAAGGTTTGGATGTGCCCTTGTATTGCCTTTCGACAGATCGTGAGAGATTGGAAGATTGTCTCAGTATGTACGCTAGTTCAAATGCATTAGACACGGTCATGCCAAGAGTATCCTTTCTCGCACCACTGGATAACCTGCTCTGGGATCGCAAACTCATAAAAGCACTTTTTAACTTTGACTACAAGTGGGAAATCTACACCCCTGCTTTGGAAAGAAAGTATGGTTACTATGTCTTACCGATTCTCTATAAGGATCAACTGGTTGGTCGTATAGAAATGGTAAATCAGAAAAAGTTAAAGACACTAGAGGTAAAAAAAGTCTGGTATGAAGCAGACTTCAAACCAGACCCTGTTTTTAAAAAGCATTTGAAATTGAGTATAAAAAGATTTGCAAAATTTAATCAATGCACTAAAATTGATTTCTAAGGCCTAAACAGATGGCCTTAGAGCATCAGTTGCCAGTTGGTCACATCTATCCACTTATTGAATTTAAAGCCAGCCTCTTTATAGACGGCGATTCTTTCAAAGCCAAGCTTTTCATGAAGCCTCTGGCTTTTTTCATTTGGAATGGAGATGCCTGTTATAATGGTGTGATAATTCTCATTTCTAAGTATATCAATCAATTGGCTATAGAGCATTGAACCAACGCCTTTTCCTGAATATTCATGGTTGAGGTAGATGGATGTTTCCACTGAGAAACGATATGCGGTTCTCTCCTTCCACTTGGTCGCATATGCATAGCCTACAATCTGGCCATCTTCTTCATAAACAAGCCAAGGGAGGCCGTTTCCGATTACCTTCTCTATACGCGCAGCCATACCTTCCGTAGAAACACGCTCTTCTTCAAAGGTGAAGGTACTGTTTAAGACATAGTAGTTGTAAATCTTACAGATAGCGGCACTATCTGATGGTAATGCTTTTCTGATCATATCGGTTCCCCCTTTCCAGTCATATGTTTATATTAAAAAAGACAGCATATTAAATGCTGTCATAACTATTATACTATTTTAATCGATTTTCCAATTGGTGTCTAGGGTGTGTCATAACAATTTCAACAGCTTCAGTTACAGCCTGAATAACATTCACCTTGAACTGAGGTTGAAATTCATTTAATTTGGCGTACATTTCACCCTTATCAGATGTTGTATACAAAGGTGGAAGTTTATTTAAGCTAATCGCCAAAATATCCATTTTACATTGGTCACAGACACACATACCCCGATAATCTTGTTTAAGCTTTTCAAGAGTATCTAATACAATCGCTTCCATACAATTTCTAATCATATACAATCCACTCATATTTTTAATGGTTGCGGAGGCAGGATTTGAACCTGCGACCTTTGGGTTATGAGCCCAACGAGCTGCCACTGCTCCACTCCGCGATGTTCTTTTTGAACTAGCTTCATTATATCATATATCTTGGAAATAAATAGTATTATTTGAAAAAAGTCATAAAAACTTAGAACGACGGAATATAATATCAATAGAAATATGGATGCTGAAGCCAGCTATAAGAACCCATGTGGCCATTAATAAAAAGCTAGTAAAAAGCTAATAATTAATAGTAAATATTAAGCTCTCTATCGTAATATTTCTTAAATCTACCAGCATAACGCATGGCAGATTCCATATCTAGGTCAGGTACCTCGTCGGATTCGAGCTTAATATAAACCGTGTTTTCATTGATATCTAAGGAAAGATCCCTTATATTGCTGGTTTCTGCGCGGTCCAGTTGTTCTGAAATTTGCAGAATAACAGACAGTTTGACGAGCTTGTTAAAGAAATCTTTACTGATAAAGGGCTCGTAGATTTTAAAGCGATCCTTAATATTTGTGCTTCTATGGTTGCCCACTAAAAATGCGATTCCCAGATGTTCCAGATTGGAAAGACCATCAATCTTCGTATTCATGATAAGGTACATGCCGTGAAGGTGGTGGTCATAATATTCAATATGCATCCCAATATCGTGTAGAAGAGCAGAAACTTTGAGAAGCTTTAAATCATCCTCACTAAAGTCATGTAAAGGCGCTAAGGCCCTAAAGAGTTTTTCGGCAATTTTTTCAACTTGATGGGCATGGATTTGATTGACGTAAAAGCGATTCATCATATTGGTAACGCTTGCAGTTAATACACTCGGAAAGACTTTGGCTTGATTGTTCTTAGTATTTAAGAACTCAAGGAAATAGCCATCTCTAAGTCCATAAGCGCTAATCCGCATTTCTGTGGCCTTGATGTAGTGCATAAGGACCTTAAGCGGTATGGTGCCAAGTGTCATTAAATCAGCACGGCGTTTGTTAATGCCGTCAATCTTGTCAATGTCCTCTGGTGGCGTGTTATGAATGAGGTCAATAACAGACTCAACTTCTTTTGAAGGCATTTTGTAGTTGTGAAAATTTTCGATTGGGTATTGATTGATATTTCGATGGACCTTGCCTATAGAACGAATAATACCACCTAGACCAATAAGGGGTAAACCCTCCCCTTCCTTAAGCCATGGAATTTCGGCAAGCTGGTCCAATACAAATTTTTCAGCAGATTCAATCTGTTTTTTTCGGTTCTTTTGCTTTTTAAAGTGCTCCGTCAATATGACCGAACCAAAGGGTAAGCTGATGGCTTGAACAAAAGCCCTATTTTTAACCAACACAATTTCAGTACTACCCCCACCGATATCCACTAAAACGGCATCATCAAAGGCTATGGTATTAATAACGCCTAAATAGTCGTAATAGGCTTCTTCTTGACCAGATAAGACTTTAAATTCCAGGCCGATTTCATTTTTGACGGTTTCTAGAAACTGCTTTTGATTTTGTGCCATCCTAACAGCTGCGGTACTCAAGGCAAAGATGTGGGAGACATTATTGACATCCATAAGCCTTTTAAAGTATTTTAGGGCGTTTACAGTTCTTCGGATAGGCTCATGCTTAAGAAGCCCATCTTGATCAAGCCCTTGACTAAGGCGGACCATTTCTTTGGCTTGTTCGAATACACTGTAACCACCAAGTTCATTAATGCCATAGATATTCATACGTACTGAGTTGGAGCCAAGGTCAATAATGGCTATTTTTTCGTTCAATTAATCACATTCTTTCTATATATATTTTATAAAGTAGTCGATTTATACTTTTTTTATAAATTCTTCATTGTCATTGTATTGAAGTGATTTTAAGTGATCTTGAGCCTTTAAGGCACTTTTGGTCTTAGTCGATTTCTTTTCGTAGTTGCCATCAGGCATAAGGGTCCAAGATTTTTGATTGTCTTTCAAATATAGGTCTAGGGTTTTTTCTATGCGCTTTGCAATGATCTTGTCTTCAACTGGAAACAAGAGTTCAACGCGGCGGTCTAGATTTCGCGTCATCCAGTCTGCACTTGAAAGGTAGACTTCAGGATGATGGTCGTTATGGAAGTAGAAAATTCTTGAGTGCTCAAGAAACTCGCCTACAATACTCACAACCTCAATATTCTCACTTAAGCCTTCAACACCCGGTACGATGACACACATGCCCCTTACGATAAGTTTAATTTTAACACCGGCTTTTGATGCTTCATAAAGTCGATCTACAATTTCCTTATCGACCAAGGCATTCATTTTGGCGATAATTTTAGCAGGTCTCCCCTTCTTGGCAAAGTCTGTCTCTCGATCAATTAAGGTATAAAACTGTTTTCTAAGATGGTAGGGTGCAACAGTGATGGCATGGGTAAAGATATCATTTGAAAAGCCTGACACCAGATTAAAGAAGATGGAAGCATCTGCACCAAAGCTTTCCTTACAGGTGAAGAGTCCCATATCGGTATATAACTTTGCCGTCTGGTCATTGTAATTTCCAGTCCCAAGATGGACATATCTGCGAATCCGTTGCTTTTCCTTCCGAACCACTAGGGTAATTTTAGAATGTGTTTTAAGGCCGTATAAACCATAGATGACGTGGACGCCTTTTTGTTCAAGCTTTTTTGCCCAGTTGATATTGTTCTGTTCATCAAAACGCGCCATTAATTCAAGGAGGACAGTGACCTGTTTTCCTCTTTCGGCAGCTTCAGCAAGGGCTTTTACGATTTCTGAATCGCCACTGACCCGATAAAGGGTCTGTTTGATGGCAAGAACCTGTGGATCCTTACTTGCCTGCTTGATAAAATCCACCACGAAGTCAAAGCTCTCATAGGGATGGTGTAAAAAGACGTCACCTTCTCGAATGGTTTTAAAGATATTTTTCTTAGCCATAAAGGGCAGCTTCCTCGGAATATAGGCTTCTTTTTGAAGATGTTGCAATGCCTTTGGGGGTTTGAACTTAAACCATACGGTCTTGTCCATGAGGCCTTTTATCTCGTAAACTTGAGAATCCTCCATATGGAATGCGGATACGAGTGTTCGCTTTAGCCATTCGTCTGGACGATATGAAATTTCAAGACGAATTGCCTCGCCCCATTTTCTAAGTTTTATAGCTTCTTCTATGACATTAAGTAAAATATCCGTATCTTCTTGAATGACGTTTAAATCGCCATTTCTCGTGATTCTGAACTGACAAGTTGCAAGGATGGTGTTGCCTATGAAGAGGTCTGCGATGAACTCCTCTATAATATCCTCTAAAAGCACATAACAGTGGTCACCTTCAGGGCAATCAAAACTAATGAGACGCGTGAGGACTGAAGGGACTTCCACAAGTGCCAAACGCTCAATTTGATTGACCAAGAGCTTGACGGCAATATAAAGGCTTTTATTCGAAATAAGTGGAAAAGGTCTGCTAAAGTCAACAGCCATAGGGGTCAGTACTGGGAATATGGAGGTGTTGAATAGTTGTTTTAAATTTCCACGTATGCCCTTGGTATAATCCTCACGTCTTAAGAGGTTAAATTGATTGTCCTTAAGCCCCTGCATTAGGGTTTCACTAATTTTGTTCTGAAGTTCTACCAGTTCGCTGACCTTCTGGTTAATACTGATAAAGAGCGGCTCAGGGGCCATACCAGAAGGATCTGTTTTGTTGTAGCCAATGTTCATTTGGTCTTTAATCGAAGCAACTCTTACCATGAAGAATTCATCCAAATTAGATGAAAAGATGGCATTAAATTTGATACGCTCCAAAATTGGCAGGGTAAGATCATTGGCTTCAAGTAGGACGCGCTCATTGAATTTTAACCAACTTAACTCTCTATTAAAATACATATTATTTCTCCTTTAATTCTGGAATAATACCAAACGTATTGATAAAATTTGACAATGTAAACTGAAAACTTAACTCTTCAAGTGTAATATCTTGATTGTAGTCAATATAGATGTTCATGTAGTCATCTGTAATTTTGACGCGATCAATTTGAATTTTTTGTTTTTTCCCCTTATCCAGTGCATCAGCAATGGACATGATTGAAGAGAGTTTAAAGACGGTGCCATAGCTTTCATCTGATATGCCGTCGAGTTCAAAATCAAGCGCTTTTTGTTCAGAGCTTGAGATCAATCTACAGACGTGGGCCACTATTCTAATTTCCTCCTCTGTTACACCTAGGATACTAAGATTACTGATCTTGTCATAGGATGTAATGAGATAGTCTTTAATTCGAGTATACTTGCCAATCTCATGTAAAATTGCACTTAGTCTCAGTAAAAGTTCATCTCGCTCACCAAATTCAAAATGTGGTGTTAAGGCGTTAAACAAAGTTAATGCGTGGTGTTCTATCGCTTTAAGATGTGCTTCAGAACTCTTGTAGCGTTTACTGATGTTAAGGGCTTGTGTTAAAATGTCTTGGTTGAAGGCATGATACCGATTCAGATTATAATCATTTTCAATAAAGTTTGCGAGGATACCATCTCTTAAGGATATGTCCGGTATCAATATGGAATCTGCTTCAGTAAGGTCGAAAAACATATTGTAAATCAAGATGCTAACCACAAATTCATACCAATTGAAGCCCTTTGTCTCCATGTCGTACCTCAAGGTTCTATGATCATCGATTAAGTTATAATAAATGGATTTGAATGCCTTCTTAGTGATGTGACTCTTTTGATTAAAAAGAAGGGCCTTAAAGAGCTTGGCTTCACCACCTAGACATATGAAATTTTTAATCTTTTTGCTTTGTATGTTTTGCCACATATGAGATGTACGGGTTTCCAACAGTTCTAGTAAAACTCTTGGATAAACTACAGACCGCTCTTCAAGCTCATGCATGATGCTTTTAAGATTTTTTGTCCCCAGTTTAACTTCATCGTTCTTAACAAGGTGGTTTCTGTGGTATATGGAGACATCACAGCTACCGGAGTTGATTTCAACCACAAGTGCGCTTTTTCGGATATCCCGAAAGTTTGGCATATAGTCTCTCATGGATTTATAAGTTAAAAATTTTTCGATACTGTCTTCTATGATTTCAAGTTCTATTCCCGTTTTGATTTTGAGCATTTCCACAACCATCCTGGAATTGTTAGCTTCCCTCATGGCGCTAGTACCTACTGCTCGATATTTCTCAATACCGTAAGTGTCCAATACATTTTTAAAATATATGAGAATATTTGCGATTTCCTTAACCGTTTGATGTTGTATGAAACCAAATTGATAGACATCCTCCCCAAGTGTAATTTCCTTGGAGATATCTTCTAGCATATTGATCTTGCCATTGACATATTCCACGATTTTCAATTTTATTGAATTTGCGCCAACGTCTATTGCTGCATAAATTGGTTTCATATCACACCTCATATTATTTAATATCTTCATTATAAACTATGTATTAAAACATAGTGGTTTTTACAATATAAATTTACCTGAATTTAACAAAAGCGCTGATGGGCATCAACGCTTTAATGTCACTAATCCTTTAATTTTTTTGGTTTACACAAGCGATCTTCTTCATCGGCGACTCTGCCACATTTTTTGCATACGTATTTAGGTTTTTTTACGATATCGATATATTCCGCTAAATGGTCTTCTAAATAATCCTCTTTAACGAGTTTGCACATTTTTTTTGACATAATTACCTCCTATTTCAGAATATTTATACCACTATAAAATGATTTTATTCAGCGCAATCATCTTTTTTAATAAAAATACCCTCTTTTTAACCTCAGATCTCAAGAACTTAAATTGACTTTCTTGATGCGTTAATAAGAGTTGATATTCCTCTGGATCAATACTCAGTGTTTTAAAGAATTTTCTTTGATCACTGATATCGTTTAAGTCCCCAAGCAGATCATGGAGGGTTAAAATGGTATCCTGAAGGGTTGAATCAGAAAGTTGAACCATGCCACTTCCAAGAATATACTTAAGATGCTTTCCTTCTATTCGCAATTGATGCAAGGCATGGACATCATTCATTTCAGTGAAATTAAGACGTTTTATATATGATTTGACGAGTTTCAAAAATAGGTTGGAATCAAAGTTCAAATAGTACTCATTGCCATTTAGCTGGTTTTTTAAAATGGTAATAAAATCAGATTTTAAATGGTCCTTAAGATAGGCCTTTAATAGTGTGTTTTCAGCTTCTAGCGCAGTGTCTAAATCCTCTTTTAAAAGTGGAAAGGCCTCTTGGGTGCTAAGATTTCTTGAGACTACGTATAGCATTCTACTTTTTGAAAGCTTTTTGAAAATTGGCTTAAGGGCCAAATTGGTATCCCTCTTAAGTCCGCCGTTTTCAGAGAAGTAAAGAAGTGCACCTATTTTTCTGATTGTTACTCTCACTTCATGAACCCAGTGGTTAAAGTCTTTAGGGGGTGTTTCCAATAGTGCAATTAAGTGATCGCAGTATCTTGAGAAAAGTGTGGCGATTTCAACCTCACTAACAATTGAGAACTGCGTTTCCTTTTGGCCTATGAGCTCGATTCGGATGCGTTCATATTCTTTATCTGTAGGATAACCGAACTCATCTTGATGGGCCAAACTGTCAGCATCCTTTATGAGTTCATCATAGGGCTCATGAATTTTTGATTTTTGATTATGGTGTAGAATAGCACTGCAAACAGTGTTTATGGTGGCTTTAGAAAGGTCTTTTTTAAGGTATGGTTCAAGTTTCGACCTTACGATTTCAGCACTTCTCTTGGCATGTTGTTTTCCCATAACACCCTCTTGTAGTCTTGAGATGTCATGAAGATATGCTATAGCAAGTGCCAGATTTGTATCCAACTGCCTTTGCTTTGCCAACACTTTAATATGGCGTTCAACATTTAGAAAATGGCTATGCTCATAAAGTGAGTTTTCAATATAAGGGCACATTTCAGTCCTTAATGCCCTAAGGTGTTCATCTGGAATTGACATTTTTTTATTAGACATAAAAGCCTCCAAACGGTATAAGGTTCATATACATGAATACTTACCCAGTCAGAGGCTTTAAAATCTAATATCTATCGTTTTAATCTTATGTTCTTAAATTTAAAGTCATGGTATTGACCCATTCCTGATCCATTTTTATGAGGCGGTTCTTTTTTAGGTTCTCTTTGATAAGCCATTGAATATGTTTGCCCTTGATATCAAGTAGGGTTTCAAAATGGTGTTTACCTTGATCAGGACATGCCACGATGGCAACACTCCAACCATAAGCCAACGCCTTACGCAGTGATTTTTGATCATCTGATAAGGGACCAGTGTAGGTGTTAAATGGCAATGTCACAGATAAGAGATAGTCAAAGACAACTAAATTTGCAGTTTGATTTTTAAGCAATGCGGGCTCACAAATGGTGGCAACCATGGCGCGTTGTTCATAATAGGTACCCTTGCACCAAGGTTCAATAAAATGCAAGATTTCATAAATATCTGTTTGTTTGGCAATCTCTTGGAGTCCGATTGCGACGGATTCCCGGATACGCCAGCTTGAGTGATTTGCAAATGTTTTTAAGCATTCGTTGACCTCATCAAGCTTATCTTTTTTTTCGGTGAAACTGGAAATACAGTTCACACAGTAGCCCACAACACCACACATGACCACAAACTCTTCCGGACTATTACTAAGAGATTCGTGATTGTATGCCAAACAGGCTTCGATCACTTGGATTGGTGCATTTTTACTGAAGGCATAAAGCAATTCCAAATTAGCTCGAGGACCCGGTAGATTTGAATTTTTTAGTAAATAATCAATCGTATAATCCACTGTGAAATTCTCCTATTATGTATATTTGATTATACTATACCAAAAAAAGGGCTTGATACCCATCCTTATTTGTCATGAATGTATATTTAAGCTGCCAATACTTGTGTCAAAAATGATAAAATAAGAGATAAGGGAATTTTAGTGTAAATTAAAGGAGCATGAACATGTCTACAAGTACTAAGGAACAGCTGTCTTGCAGTCTAAAAAAATTGATGGCTAAGACCTCTATCGACCATATTACCGTAAAAGATTTGGTTACAGATTGCGGCATCAATAGACAGACATTTTATTATCATTTTCAAGATATCTATGATTTGTTGGGCTACATCTATAAATCAGAAGCCCTTGAATCCATCAATGAGTATAAAACCTATGATACCTGGCAGCTTGGTTTTTTAAAGATCTTTCAATATGTGGAAGAAAATCGGGCATTTTGTCTTAGTACCTTTCACTCTTTGGGGCGAGACCATTTGGAAGCTTTTTTAAACAATTTGACTTTTGATTTATTGATGGGCGTTGTGGAAGAAGTTGCTGGCGACCTCCCTATTCAGCCAGATG
This sequence comes from Fusibacter sp., assembly GCF_057447755.1. NCBI lineage: Bacteria > Bacillati > Bacillota > Clostridia > Eubacteriales > Fusibacteraceae > Fusibacter > Fusibacter sp. Next base: position 13,059 of record NZ_JBVBZF010000060.1, read on the forward strand.
AGAAGAAGTTTATTGCACAGTTTTACACCTATGGTTTCGTCAATATCATGCTAGAGTGGTTAAAGTCAGGCACAAAGGAACAACCTAAACATATTATTGAAAAATTGAGTAAGCTACTGGAGGGTGACATTTCAAGAGCAATTGATAAATACCTTAAGAGTTGATTTAAAATTCACCTATTTTCAAAAGATATGTTATGAAAATAAATGATGATATATCCTTAAATATTGTTTATACAAAAAGCCTTGATTGTCTATTGATTAGACATTTGAAGGCTTTTGTCTATATTAAAGGCATTTTCACTGTAGTATCGTATTGCTATAGATTAAAACTTTAGGAGGCAATACAATGACGATTAATCATGGCAACAAACAAGCATATTTTGTAGGTGGCGGTTTGGCATCTCTTGCAGGAGCGGTTTACCTCATTCGAGATTGTAATTTTGAGGGTAAAAATATTCATATTTTAGAGGGACTTCCAATTTTGGGCGGTAGCAATGACGGTGCTGGCGATCCTGTGAATGGTTTTATTTGCAGAGGTGGTAGAATGCTCAACGAAGAAACTTATGAAAATACATGGGAGCTCTTAAGTTCTATCCCCTCTTTAGACAAACCAGGCATGTCGGTATGTGATGAGATTTTTGAATTTGACCACGCGAATCCAACACATGCAAATGCACGTTTAATTGATAAAGATGGTGAAATTTTAGATGTTATCTCTATGGGCTTTAACACTGCAGACCGTATGGCGCTTGGCAAGCTTATGATAACACCTGAGGAAAAAATTGAATACTTAAAGATATCGGATTGGTTTGCACATACCCCTCACTTCTTTGAAACGAATTTTTGGTACATGTGGCAAACGACCTTTGCATTCCAAAAATGGTCGAGCTTAATAGAGTTTAAACGTTACATGAATCGTATGATCTTTGAATTCTCTAGAATTCAAACCCTTGAGGGTGTAACAAGAACACCTTATAACCAGTACGATTCTATCATCTTGCCTATGAAGGTATTTTTAGAGGAAAAAGGTGTGGATTTCAGCTTAAAATGTAGAGTTCACGACCTTGATTTTGCTGATGGCGAAGGCATTAAAGTTACAGGCATCCATTATGAAAATGAATCTGGAAAAGGTTTAATTTCTTTAAATGAAGGCGATATTTGTATTGCTACAAATGGCAGTATGACAGATAATGCAACCCTTGGTTCCTTTAAAACACCAGCACCATTTATGACGGAAGATCCACTTTCAGGCTCATTTTGGGCAAACATTGCAGGTAAAAAAGAAGGTCTTGGCAATCCTAAACCTTTCTTTGGAAAGCCGGAAGAATCAAACTGGCAGTCCTTCACAGTGACAATGAAGGGGAATAAATTCCTGAATATGATTGAGAAATATTCACGTAACAAACCAGGAAGCGGTGCCTTAATGACCTTTAAGGATTCAAACTGGTTAATGTCTATGGTTGTGGCCAAGCAACCACATTTTAAAAATCAACCTGAAGACACCACCATTTTTTGGGCTTATGGCCTCTATACCGATAAA
>NZ_JBVBZF010000061.1:0-14388 GCF_057447755.1 Fusibacter sp.
CAAGGCAGGCCTGGTTATGGAATGATGAGGTGAACGTACCGGTCTCAAGCCCCTAAGCTCAAAGGATTTAAGTTCATCAGACAAACTGTAAACCTTTGTGAGTTCTATCTTTTGTTCAAGGTCTAGTTCAGGTAGTATGGTGATCACACGTTCTGCGATTAAAGTCTTGCCACATCCCGGCGGACCGATCATCAGGACATTAAAAAATCCAGTTGCCGCAATTTGCATCGCTCTTAAAGCCATTTCCTGACCCTTAACATCTTCAAAATCAAAATCATATTGAACACCACTCCCTATCTTTTGTTCAAGGCTTTCAAACGATTTCAATTGACCCTGTTTGAGGTCTGTAAAGAGTTTTTCCAAATCGCTATAAGGATATAGAGTCACACCCTCAATATACTTGGCTTCATTGTAGTTTTCTAGGGGACAAACTATTTTACAAAACCCGTTTTGCCTCAAGCCATCTATCAAACTCAATGTACCCTTAATCGGCTTGATCAGTCCTTCCAATGAAAGTTCCCCTAAAAAGGCATACCCTTCAGTTTCTATGGCTTCATAAGCTGCCAGTATGCCAATGGCAATGGCAAGATCCAAATGGGCACCTTCTTTCTTGATATTGGCAGGTGACATGTTTTGAGTGATACGTTCATCCGGAAACTTAAAACCACTATTTTTAACAGCCGACCTTACCCTTTCCTTTGATTCTCTAATAACTTGATTGGGCAAGCCAACGATATTATACTGGGGTAGCCCTCTGCTGATGAAGGTCTCAATTTCTATTGGAATTCCCTCTATACCAAAAAGAACACTTGTATTGATTTTACTTACCATATGCTCATGACCTCCATTTCACTTTTTACCCCATATGCCCTTATTAGAGTAAGGGGACCTTGTCACCAAATCAATTTATCATATTTTATCTTATTTTACATTATTTTACATATTCGTTCAACAAAAAAGAACCCCATTAAGAGATTCTCTTTATAATCTTCATTTTCTTCATTAGAATAGAGATGGTTTTAATCAAAAACATTCTCAATCCATATCATTTCAACCTTACCGTCTAAATCGTGGATGCCCATAAAGCTTATCTTATATTTTATGTATTGAACTTGAGACTTAATATAATGTAAGGCCGACTTCCGCATATGGTCTAGCTTTGAGTTTGTCAGAGCTTCTTTTGAACTGCCATATTTCAAAGTGCGTCTATATTTCACTTCTACAAAGTAATAAACGTCAAACTTTTTGGCAATAAGATCAATTTCTCCGAAAGGCGTATACAAATTTCTTTCCACAATTTCAAATTGATTTTCAATCAACCAGTTTTCAGCTTTAAGTTCTCCCTTGTTACCAAGCGCTCTTTTATTCACTTTTGTTTTCTCCTTACCTTATTTGGACTGATCGACATTGCTGATAAAAACCAAAACCTCTGCCACGACCTCATAGAGCTCATAGGGTATTTGATCACCTATTTCAAGCTGATACAATTGTCGAGAGAGCTTTTCATCTTCATAAATAGGGACATTGTTTTCCTTTGCCTTATTAATGATATTGTCCGCAATAAGTCCCAGTCCCTTTGCAATCATCTGCGGAGCTGCATCTTGATCAGGATTAAACTTTAAAGCTGTCGCCATCTTTTTTTCCATATTATCAGCCCCTCCTTAAACTTTGATATCAATCATGCTTTGCTTTGGCGTCTCCATCATTTTTTCATCAGACACTTCCTGTGTTGTGAATTTCAAAATATATGACCTTCCTGCCAATTGATTTTCAAGTGCAAGAGACTTACTTTCAAACAAGTCCTTGATTTCTTCATTGGCAAGTTTGAAGTTTAATACATATTGATCTTTTTTCTTCTCAATGATGCATCTCACTTCATCATAGTGATTTGTTTTTAAGGCAATTAATATTGTAAAGTCATCTTTGTCATCTGAATTTTTTTTCCTTCTATAGTATAGGTCCACAGAACGTTCATAGGCATCCATCTTAATGGGAATTTGCATGTAAAATAAGGGTTCATTTAATTGTTTCGTCATTTGACTGGCATCCTTAATAAAAAGAACCTCTTTGTCTATTTTTTCTTTGGTTGAAGCATCTTCAGTTCTCTCCTTGATAAATTGAGCCACCTTTAAAAGTTTTTCATTCTCATCAAACTTGTCGTTTAAGCCTTCGTTTAAAATTTCTTGAAGCATTAGTAAATCTTCTTTTGACAATTTTGAATTTCCAATGATTTTAGACAACTCAAAAAAACCATTTCCTACACTTTTTTCAGTGAACTTAAGCTGGTTGAGCACAAATAAGTTCTTTAGGTTTAAGTCCAAATTATTTTTTGTGAAAATGGCATCTTCTTCTAAATTAAAAAGGCTCACTAACTTCTCTGCAACCTCATGAAAGGCCTCGGAGGGCTTGTCAAAAACCACACTTACAAGGTCGCGCATGAGCGCTTTGACGATATTGGTCTGGCTACCTTCTGCTGATGATATCTGTTCAGAATTAGATAGGGTCGAACTTAGCACTTCTTTTTCTGGCGGAACTAATTTTTCAGACTCTAAAACATCACTGGTTACGGCTTGTATCCTGGCCCCATTAGGTAAAACTTGCTCATTTTCTTGGAGTCCTGCATTTTCAGGAAGACTTGACATAGCCGACGACTTAACCATAACAAGCTTTTCTTGGTCTAGTTGAGCTGAAGACTGAACTATTACTGATTCAGATTGTACCATAACCTTTTCTGATGGCAAAGCAGACTCTTCCGATGCCCCAGAAGGGATTACTTTCTCATTTAGTGACATTTGGTCCGTTTGCATTTTGACCAAATCCCCTTTATCAGCAGAAGATGCAAGCGCTTGTTGATCAAGCTTCATGAAGTTAAGAACATTTTCCTTAAGTGTTTTTTCAACGTCAATTAATGCCGCTTTATCAGGCGCCATTTGAATGTCATTGAGAAATGCCTTGGCAGCTGCCAAGTTCTGTTTCATCGTATTAAAATTGTCTTGAGTCATTGGTACATCATACTTGATCATGGCCTCTGCAATTTCACGATTGCTTGTATCTGATACGACGCCAAAGCGTTCAAGCATTTGTAGAGGGGCATCTTCAGAAGCATTCTGAGCGAGTGGCGTCGCCGTCAAAGCCCCATCCGTAAAACCAGTTACCAATAACTGCACTTTTTGATCTGTCTGAAATACCGTGGCAGAATCGTTTATGAGATTTAACAATTGTCCATTTTGAGACAGGGTGATCTTGTTACCATTGACAGCTGTAACAATGCCTTCAATGGTCTTCCCCACAAGATTTTTTGCTTGATCTTGCTTTGCCGTTTCCAAAATAACCGCTTTGTTGACAATTTGATTTTGAGTGATTCTCATAATCTACCTCACTTAAAGTTCTTTAAAAAACTCTTTCTATGAAAAGGTGTTATGCCATGTTTTCTTAAGCCATCATAATGTAAGTCTGTTCCATATCCCATATTGGTATCAAAACCATACTGGGGATATGCTTGATGAAGTGTCTGCATAAGTTCATCCCGAGTGACCTTAGCAACAATGGATGCAGCGGCGATTGAAGCACTTTTTGCATCACCCTTTATAATGCTGACTTGCTTTATGGGAATATCATCCAGTCTAAGGGCATCAATCAAAAGGCACTCAGGTGCTACAGACTTCTGTAGCGCTTCTACAGCCCTTTTCATAGCCAGTTTGGTGGCATTTAATATGTTGATTTCATCTATTTCATCATGTGATGCCATTCCGATACCAAATCCAATTGCATTTTGTGTAATTTTATCATAAAAGACTTGTCTTTGGTCTGCGGTTAGTTTTTTGGAATCATTGATGCCAAAGTAATCGGTCTTTTCATCCAAGATTACTGCCGCTGCAACAACTGGGCCAATTAAAGGTCCTCTTCCAACTTCATCAATTCCTGCAACAAATGTCATGCCACTTGATTTGAGCTCACGTTCAAATTCAAACATCATTTCCATCCTTGCACATTCCTTTTCATGGGCAGCCTTCTTCTTAACCAATTGATCTTTTAAAGTCTGTACTGCCTTCCTGTTATCTTGACTTAGAATCTCAATCATTTGTTCATATAACTCAAAAGGCTGTTCAACAACAAAAGCTTTGATTGACTTAATCGATTGATCTGCACCAATGGCTTCTTTTAGGATCATTTCCATCTTTATTCTCCATCTACCAAAATGTCACTCGGCGTTTCAAGTGTTATTAACCCAATTGTCCCTTTTCTAAATTCATCCAAAACAATTCTCGCTACCTTTTCGTAGTCAATTTCGTTTTTCTTTAGCAGGCAGCCTCTTTTACGGCCTATAAACGCCATTATTTCCACAGGATCAGTCTCATCCTCCAGCATATATCTTGTCTTAAACTGCTCAGGATACTGTTGCATCAACATATGAATGAGATGAAATGCGATATCATCAATGTTTAAGATTTGATCCTTAATTGCGCCTGAGCAAGCCAATTTCACACCTTGCATGTCTTCTTCAATTTTAGGCCAAAGAATACCTGGGGTATCAAAGAGTTCGATTTCCTTATTAATTCTAATCCACTGTTTTCCCTTAGTGACACCAGGCTTATTACCAGTAACCGCCGCATTCTTTCCTGCCAGTCGATTGATTAAAGTCGATTTACCCACATTGGGAATTCCGATGATCATAACGCGTATAGGTCTTACCAGTCTACCTTGGCTAAGGGCCTTATCAATCTGTTCTTTACATTCAAGCTTAATTTCATTCACCAGTTGTGTGATGCCTTGTCCACTGAGGGAATTAATGGGTATTGCTTTTATCCCCTTAGTTGCATAATACTCAATCCACTGCTTTGTCTTTTGAGGATCAGCGAGGTCAGCCTTATTAAGTGCTATCACACGTTTCTTACCTTTTAAGAGGTCATCAAATTGAGGATTTCTGCTGCTAATAGGAATTCTCGCATCCATTAATTCTATGGCGATGTCCACAAGCTTTAGATTTGCTTGTATCAAATCCTTTGTTTTTTTCATATGCCCCGGGTACCAGTTTATACTCATTTATTACTCCTTTTCAATCTATTGTTAAATGATCCTAAGGATCACAATCTTCATAATAAAGTCCTTATTTTTGTACTTTATAATAGCTTTTCAGAACATGTATATCATTAATTATAACATAGAATATTTATATAATGATACTGCACTCTTTTATGCATAGGTTTTCGCTGACGGATTTTAAGGCCCATCATTCCCCATCACAGCTTTCGGCTCAATTTTTGGTGTATACAAAAACAAAAAGGGACTTTTCAGTCCCTTTTCACTTCACTATCTACGTACTTTTTTCTCTTTAACCTTAGCAGCTTTACCCACTCTATCTCTTAAGTAGTTAAGTCTAGCTCTTCTTACTCTACCTTCTCTTACTACTTCGATTAACTCGATTTTTGGAGAGTGTAATGGTAAAGTTTTCTCAACGCCACAACCATAAGAAATTTTTCTTACAGTGAAAGTTTCTGCGATTCCGCCGCCTTGTCTTTTCATGACAATACCTTCGAAAATCTGGATTCTCTCTCTTTTACCTTCGATTACACGTAAGTGAACTTTTACAGTATCTCCAACGTTAAAAGGTGTGATGTTTTCTTTTAATTGTTCGTTTCCAAGTGTTTTAAGAATATTCTGATTCATTCTATTTCTTCCTTTCTCTCTAGACGTTCTTATAAGCATAATCTTACAGAGGACCGCCCGATATACATAACAAGATGTATTATACCATTATAAACGTTTTTTTTCAAGCCTTTTTTTCTTCTTAACAAAATTGTCTTTGAGTTCCTGTTTTTGACCTTCACTTAATAGCTCAGGTCGTCTCAAAGCAGTGAGTTTAACAGATTCTTGATATCGCCATTTTTCGATTTCAGCATGGTTACCCGAAAGTAAAACACTCGGCACCTCGTCCCCTTCAAAATTCTGGGGTCTTGTATAATGAGGATACTCAAGCAGCCCGTTTGAAAAACTTTCTTCCTCAGCCGAGCCATCATTTTTAAGAACACCTTCAACCATACGGCTAACACTGTCAATCACTACCATGGCAGCCAGTTCACCACCCGTGAGAACATAATCCCCTATAGAGATTTCTTCATCTACATATTTGTCTATGAAACGCTGGTCCACACCTTCGTAATGGCCACATACCAAGACAAGTTCATCATATTGAGATAGAGACACCACTTTTTCATGTGTTAGTGTTGCACCTTTAGGGGTCAAATAGATGACTCTGCTATTTTCATGCCTTGGCTCAGAAATTAAAGCATCCCTTAAGGGCTCTACTTTCATCACCATACCGGCACCGCCACCGAAGGGATAGTCATCTACCTTTTTATGCTTGTCTTTAGAAAAAGCACGAATGTCACTACACTTAATTTCTATATGCTGATTTGAAAGTGCTCTCCCTAGAATACTCACCTCGGTAACCGCGCTAAACATTTCAGGAAAAAGCGTCAAGATTCTAAACTTCATTCGATCAACCCTTCGATGATATGGACAACAATCTCCTTCTTGTCTATATCAATATGCTTTACAAATTCATCAACAACCGGCAAATAGAAAACCTTGCCGCCAGTTTGCTTGATCACATAAAGATCCTGAGCTGTATTCTGGAGCACATCTTCTAAGATACCCACTTTATTGCCATTTTCATCAAGAATTGCACAACCAATTAAATCAACGATATAGTGACCTTCGCCATCATCTTCTGCATCATCTCGATAAATGTAAACGTTCTTTTCTTTAAATCTGATAATCTCATTTATATCATTAAATGCTTTAAACTTGAGAAGGACCATGTTCTTGTGAACTCTTGAAGATTCCACCTCGAATTTTTTCTCGCCTTCACCTTCAATTAATAAGTATTCAAAGTCTTCAAATTTATATAAATCATCTGTAAACGGGTAAATTTTAACCTCACCCTTTACACCATGTGAATTCACAATTTTTCCCATATTGAATGTTGCCTTCATACAAGCCTCCGCAATTAACATTATAAATAAAAATAAAAAAATTAAAGCTATTTCTAGTGAGATCACGTTGAAATAGCTTTACGTATTAATTATTGAATGATCTCAACAACCACGCGTTTATTCTCTTTTGTAGCTGCCGCTTTTACCACAGTTCTGATGGCTTTAGCAATTCTACCTTGCTTGCCAATCACTTTTCCCATGTCATCCGCTGCAACCTTTAATTCGATTATAATAGACTGTGATCCTTCAATTTCTCTAACTTCTACGCTTTCTGGATTATCAACTAGTGAAGTTGCAATAACTTTAACTAATTCGCCCATTTAATCACCTCTAACTGTCTTCTAATCCTTACAGATTAAAGTCTCTTCGAAAACCCAAATTATTTAGCTTCGTAAACTCCGTGTTTTTTGAAAAGCGCTTTAACTGTATCAGTAGGTTGAGCACCAGTGCTTAACCATTTGTTTGCTTTTTCAACATCAAGTTTAACTTGCTCTCCTTCTGCAACTGGATTGTAATATCCGATTTGCTCGATGAATTTACCATCTCTTGGAGCTCTTGAATCAGCTACAACTACTCTATAGAAAGGTTTCTTTTTAGAGCCCATTCTTGTTAATCTGATTTTAACTGCCATGTATTTCACCTCCTCATTGATTTCTTATAAATGAAGCATTCAATATGCTTATTTAAACTGCTTTGTTTTAGAAGAATGGAAACTTGAAGCCTCCACCGCCTTTTTTCATTTTCTTTTCCATTTGACCAAATTGTTTCATCATTTTCTTGGATTGGTCAAACTGTTTCAGAAGTTTGTTAACCTCTGAAACCTCCATACCACAGCCTTTTGCAATTCTTCTTTTACGACTTGCATTGATGATATCAGGATTTTGTCTTTCCCCCGGCGTCATGGACTGAATAATGGCTTTGGTTCTAATTAAATCTCTATCGTCAACTTGGAGTCCCTTCATGGCCTTATTGTTCATCCCCGGAAGCATGCCCAATATGTCACTTAAGGGTCCCATGTTTTGAAGCTGTTCTAGTTGATCTAAGAAGTCCTCAAGGTCGAAAGTCATATTTTTCATTTTGCTTTCAAGCTTTTTGGCTTTATCTTCATTGAAGTTTTCTTGAGCTTTTTCTATCAGTGACAAAACGTCACCCATGCCCAAGATTCGACTTGACATACGGTCTGGATAAAACTCTTCAAGATCTGTCAATTTTTCGCCCATACCGACAAATTTAATGGGCTTACCAGTTACTGATCGTACAGAGAGTGCTGCACCACCACGCGTATCACCATCAAGTTTTGTAAGGATTACACCACCGATTTCAAGTTGGGTATTAAAATGTTCTGCTACGTTTACCGCATCTTGACCTGTCATGGCGTCAAGCACTAACAATATTTCTTTTGGCTCAACTGCCGCTTTTATATCAATTAATTCAGCCATAAGTGCTTCATCAATATGAAGTCTACCAGCTGTATCTAGGATTACCACATCATTGTCAAACTTCTTTGCATGCTCCACACCAGCTTTTGCAATATCCACCGGACTAACCTTATCTCCCATAGTGAATACTGGAAGTTCAAGTTTTTCCCCAACAACCTGTAACTGTTTAATCGCTGCAGGTCTATAGATGTCACAGGCTACCAAAAGTGGTCTTTTACCTGATTTCTTTAACAAGTGCCCTAGCTTACCACAAGTTGTTGTCTTACCAGCCCCTTGCAGACCCGCCATGAGTATAATGGTTGGTGGTTTTGATGAAAACTCTATTTTACTTTGAGTTTTACCCATCAAGTTCGTTAATTCTTCATTAACAATTTTAATAACTTGCTGTCCAGGTGTTAAACTTTGTAAAACATCTTCACCAACAGCACGTTCTGTTACTATTTTTACAAAATCCTTTACAACCTTATAGTTAACATCGGCTTCAAGGAGAGCGAGTTTAACCTCTCTCATTGCTTCTTTTACGTCTTTTTCATTCAGCTTGCCTTTGCCACGTAAGTTATTAAAGGCATTTTGCAATCTATCCGCTAAACTTTCAAATACCAATGTTCCCTCCTATAAGTGCCAACACCTATTCGACCTGCTTTGTTGCAATTTGTTCTATCTGATCGATATGGGTCTCATCGTGGTCCTTTCTAAAGGCCTCAATAAGTCTCAATATCTCGTTAAAATCATTTTGTCTGGATATATATCTTTTATAAAGCCCCAATTGATCTTCGATCTTTTCAAGTGCTTTATCCGTTCTTTTTATGGTATCGTGTACGGCTTGTCTGCTAATCGATAAATTCTCAGAAATTTCTCCAAGCGATAAGTCCATATTGCAATAGAGATCCATAATTTCATTTTGCTTATCCGTTAGCATCTTACCGTAAAAATCATATAAATCCACTAGACGAAGTTTTTTCTCAAACATAACTACCTCACAAATTATAAAACAAATACGGATGAGTGTCAAGCATTTTTACTTTACATTCACGAATATTTTAATTTAAAAGCGCCTCCACAAAATCATGTGCATCAAAACTTTGTAAATCCTCGATACCTTCACCCACACCAATGAGTTTTACAGGGATACTGAGCTCCGAATTTATGGCAAGTACAACGCCACCCTTTGCAGTACCATCGAGTTTGGTTAGGACAATACCAGAAATTTCAGCGGCTTCATTAAAGACTTTAGCTTGCTGAATTGCATTTTGACCCGTTGTGGCATCCAGCACGAGAAGCACCTCTTTTTTAGCCTCAGGAAATTCTCTTTCAATAACTCTGAAAACCTTTGAAAGTTCATTCATCAAATTGACCTTATTGTGAAGTCTGCCCGCTGTATCGCAGATGAGAACATCCACATTACGCGCTTTTGCAGCTTGAACCGCATCAAAGATAACCGCAGCAGGATCTGATCCTTCTGATTGATGGATGACGTTAACACCAACGCGATCGCCCCAAATTTTTAACTGGTCTATCGCCGCAGCTCTAAAAGTATCGCCAGCAGCTATAAGCACTTTCTTGCCCTCTGATTTTAAAGAGTGCGCAATTTTACCAATTGATGTGGTCTTCCCTACGCCGTTTACACCAATCACCATAATGATGGTTGGCTCATTGCCAACACTAAAGGGCACGTTATTGTTTTCATTCAAAATCATCTCAATTACATCTTTAAAGACGGATTTGATTTCTCTTGAGTCCTTCACTTTTCTAATTTTGAGTTCTTCTCTTAACTTTTCTATGATTTTCATAGATGTACTCATGCCAACATCGGCCATAATTAAAATTTCTTCAAGTTCATCAAACATTTCATCATCGATCTCACCATAATTATTGAAGAGATCATCAATTTTATCTGTGATGCCCTTTCTCGTTTTATCTAAACCCTCTTTTAATTTTGAAAAAAAAGATAAAGCCATATTGCCTCCTATTAAGTGATTCTATTGTTATTTATTTTTTAATCTAATTGTATTTGCCCTCTACATCTTCAAGTCTTACACTCAGCACCTTAGAGATACCATACTCTTCCATTGTAACACCATAAAGCGTATCTGCAACCTCCATTGTGCCCTTTCTATGGGTAATAACCACAAATTGAGATCTTGCCGCATAGGTTTTAATGAAATCTGCAAAGCGATAGACATTGACATCATCCAGCGCAGCCTCGATCTCATCCAAAATACAAAATGGTGTGGGCTTGGTTTTAAGGATTGCAAACAACAAGGCTATAGCGGTTAAGGCCTTCTCTCCACCAGAGAGGAGATTAATACTCTGAAGTTTTTTCCCAGGCGGTTGCGCAATAATATCGATATCACAATTTAAGATATCATCATAATCAGAAAGCACAAGCTCTGCATCACCACCACTGAATAGGTCCTTAAAGGTTCCTTTAAAGTGATCATTAATCACTTCAAAATGGTCTTTGAAGAGGACGATCATTCGCTTCTCAAGATCCAAAATAATCTTTTCAAGATGCTCGATACTCTCTATAAGGTCTTTTCGCTGGGTGGTTAGGAAGGTGTAGCGCTCAGAGACTTCTTCATACTCTTTAATGGCATTGATGTTGACTGTACCAATCATTTTAAGTTCTTGTTTGAGCTGCTTCATCTCACCTTTTTGGCTTGGCACTTGTTCTGCCATCATGGCCTCACCGATGGTAATTTCGTATTTATCCCATAGCTCTGCTATGATGGTTTCTTTTTCTACCTCTAGTTTTGCTTTTTTGACCTCTAACTTATGCGTTTCCTCTTTAATGCGATTTGAGAGGTCTAGAATTGAAGCAATTTGCGTTTGATGGGCTTTAACTTCACCAGTGAGCTTAAATTTCTCCTTATTTTTAGCCTCAATCGTTTGTGACAGGGTTTCAATTTCAAGGACTATGGTCTCAATACTCTTTTGAATGTCATCCACCTGAGCATAGAAGGCCTCTTTCCTAGACTGCTGGCTTTCAAGATTTTCCATTCGAGCACTTTTCTTTTGAGAAATCGTATTCAAATCATCCTTTGCCCTTGCAAGCTCTCTATCCTTAAATTCCACAAGCTGTTCTGTTGAAATTCGCTTAATTTTAAGTGATGTGATTTGCTCGTTAAGCGCTTCAATCTTATGTTCTAGTTCACTCAAGGTTTCAATAACATCTGACAGTTTGCTTTCAAGCTGACCGACGCGTTCACTAGCAAGCTTAATCTTCGCCTCATTTTGAGCAATATTCTCTTCTGTATCATCAAATTCGACCTGTAAAACCGCTAAATCCTTCTTGGTCTTTTCGAGTGAATCCGTCAAGGATTGAATCACACCCTCTTGATTCTCCTTGGCATTTTCAAGCTTGACCTTTTCCATCTTAAGCTGGTCTATATCATGGCGATTACTTCTGAGTTTATCTTCAAAATCTTCAATCAATCCATCCAAAGCTCTGAGGGCATCTTCGAGTTCAATTTGCTCACGCTCACCATTTTCAATGACCGCCTCAAGTTCACCAATTCTTCTCTTTCGACCCAGTATATTAGAAATTCTAGATTTAAAACTTCCACCCGTTATAGTACCCGAAGGAATCAAAACATCCCCATTGAGGGTAATGACCTTGTATTTGATGTTCTTAATCTTGATCATGTCACTGGCTGTTTCAAAGGTATCCACAATCATGATTCTGCCAAGCAAGTACTCGACAAGTACCTGATACTTGGGCTCAAAGCCGAGCAAATCACTGGCAACACCAATAAAGCCCTTTTGTTTTTTGGCTTGTTTAAGAACGTCTATTTGTTCACCCTTGTCCCCTAGATTGTCCAGTGGCAAGAAGGTCACACGACCGAGATCGTTTTTTCTAAGATAATCTATGGATCGTTTGGCATCTTTAACATGGTCACAGACAATGTGCTGAACAGACTTGCCAAGTGCGACTTCGATAGCGGTTTCATATTTCTTGGGTACGTCAATTAAAGTAGCGACAATACCATGAATACCAGTCTTGTCTGGTAGGTTAAGCAATATATCCTTTACCCCTTTGTCATAGCCGTCGTACTCTCTTTCAAGCGTATCTAATACTTTTTTCTCAGCCAAGGCATCAGAAACGACCTTGCTAACCTGTTCAAACTGCTTGCGTTTGGTTTGCGCCTGTTCCTTGAAATCCTGTACAGATTTTAAATTCTCAGCGAGTTTTTCATTTAAGCCCTTCTGAGCATCAAGCAGCAGGTTCAATTGCTTGCTGTAATCGTTGTGAAAAGCATCCGCGTCTGATTTTTGAGAACTCAGTTTATCAAATTCTATTTCTGCATATTCTATTTTCTCGAGTAAGGATTTTTTAAATCGGCTTAAATTCTCGTTTTCATTTTTCTTAATTTCGATGTCATTTAGCAGGCCAATGACTTCTTGGCGCTCATTTTCGTTTGAAGTCTTAATATTGCCAAGGGCACTTGATTCAGCTTCTAATTTTTGGTTTAGAGCTTCAATCTGAGTATCAAAGGCATTGAGTTCTTCCAAAATCGCCGATTTTTCTACTTGAATGTCCTTTAGCTGATTTTGTGTGATTTCATATTCTTGGTCAATCTCCTTAAGCTCCTCATCAATACGTTTGATATTGGAGTCCGTATTGTTGATTTTTTCCTCTATGAGCTCTTTTTCACCAAGCGTTCTGCTCTTCTGGTTTTGGAGATTGTGAAAATTTTCCTCACTCAATCTGATCTCACGATTTATCCTATATAAGGTTTGATCCTTTTCATTATATGCCTGTTTTATGGTATCCGAATCCACCTCATTTGCCATGAGTTTATCTGAATTCGCCTGAATTTCATTGATGGCATCAATCAAGATTTTTTCGCAATCCCCATATCGATTGGCAAAATAATTGAGTTCAATGTTCTTTAAGGTTTCGGTTACTTCTAAGTACCGAATTGCGCGTTCACTCTCATGCTTTAGGGGTTCCACACGATCTTCAATTTCAGAGAGAATATCCTGAATCCTAACGAGATTTTCATGTGTGGCCTTCAGCTTGCGCTCTGACTCTTCTTTTCTTGATTTATACTTAATAATACCCGCCGCTTCTTCAAAGAGCATGCGACGTTCATCCTTGTTGCTGCTTAAAATTTCATCTATTCTTCCCTGACCAATTATGGAGTAGCCCTCTCGACCAATCCCAGTATCCATGAAGAGTTCTTTGATGTCTTTTAATCGACAAGGCATCCCGTTAATCTGATACTCACTCTCACCTGACCGATGGACCCTTCTCGTCACAGAAATTTCTTCATATTCCAGGGGGAAAAAATTATTCTCGTTGTCGAAGATCAATTTTACTTCAGCAAGTCCAAGGGACTTTCTATGCTTAGTACCATTGAAGATGACATCCTCCATTTTAGAGCCTCTTAGTGTTTTGATGCGTTGCTCCCCTAGTACCCATCTTACAGCATCGGTTATATTGCTTTTTCCACTGCCGTTAGGTCCCACAACACAAGTTACACCTTGTTTAAATTCAACAATTGTTTTATCGGCAAAAGACTTAAAGCCTCTCATCTCAATTCGTTTTAAATACACAGTTTCACCCCAGTTTTTATTTCATAATGGATATCAAATTTGTCTTATTGATTCTAATCGTATCCATCAATATTTCATCGGATTGAATAATCGATACATTTTTAAGTGCATTGCATTTTTTTAAATTTCCCTTTGCATGTCCTAAAATATGGGTTACTTGCCTCGGATTAACCTCAATCATAATGGTCTTTTCGTTTTCCACTTGATCATCGGTAAAATGATTTTCTTGACCATTCTCCCTTGTATTTAAAAGAAAGGGGGCAATGGCACTTATAAACATTTTGTCATAGACGAGTTCCTTTAAGGCTGGATGAAATGGGCCTGCCACAACTTCCTTACCTTCGTCAATCAGATCAGTCCTTTGAAGTCCTAGTCTAATCACTGGAATATTGGCA
>NZ_JBVBZF010000062.1:0-14335 GCF_057447755.1 Fusibacter sp.
ATCATAAGCAACATCCCTCTGGTAGAGTAGGAAAACCGTCTGATATCTCAAGTGCTTGCTTGTTTCTCTGTGAACCAGAAAATGACTTTATCAATGGTGCGAATTTAATTATTGATGGTGGCATGACTAAAAAAATGATTTATGACTAATGGCCGTGAGTGCTAAACAAGGTCTGTAATATTGATAAAAATAGGACCTACAAGGTTCTAATTTTCCTTGAAATGGTTGACAAGCTAAACTTCAATAGCCTATAATGCTAATAATATCATTATCGATACGAAATTATGAAGGTGGATCCTATGCTAAATAGTGAAATGTTAAAAATAAGTTCAAATAGTTTTTATTATTTCTTTTACTGGTGCTTTTTCTTTTATGGCACTGGTTATTTTGCATACAACAAATTCATATACTCAAGATGAACATTCTTGGAGTGAACAAAATCGGATAATATATCAAATCAAATTATGACAATAAACCGAAGGTGTTTCTTTAAGAAGCACCTTTTTTTAATTTCAATAGAAATGGGGATATTAAATGGATAAGCTGAAAGAATTGCGGTCTGAAGTTGACCAGTGCGATCGTGAACTCGCAAAAATACTTGAAAAAAGGCTACATATTATCATGGAAATTATGCGTGAAAAAAAGGATTTGGGTATTCCGATCTTTAACAAAGACCGAGAAAGGGAAGTTATCCAACGAATTGGAGATTATGTGGTGTCTAGTGAACTTAAAGAGGAGATCAAAAATATTCATACGCATGTTCTCAGAAGCTGTAGACGTATTCAATCTAAGAAACTCTTTCCTTATCACATTGTTTTGGTAGGTTTCATGGGGAGTGGCAAAACCACAGTTGGAAAAGAGCTTGCCAAGATGTTGGCCATGGATCAAATTGACATTGACAAAGTGATCGAAGATCGAACAAAGATGACCATCTCTCAAATATTTGAAACTCATGGAGAACCCTACTTTAGAGAATTAGAGTTTAAAACAGTGGAAGAAATGAGTCAACACAAAAACATTATTATCTTCTGTAGTGGTGGCGGCACGGTGCTTAATGAGAAAAACGTTGACAATCTTCGAAAAAACGGCGTTATCATATGGCTCAAAGCAAGTCCAGAAGCGATTTATAAACGTGTATGTGAAGAAAACACAAGACCGCTTTTAAAGAATGGTATGACTTTGGAACGCATAGAATCAATTTTGAATTCTCGTATGGCACTATATGAAAATGCAGCAGATATTACAGTTGATACTGACGAAAAAAGCGTACAAGATATTGGCCTTGAAATCGTAGAAAAGTTAATGCGATTGGACTTAGATAGGGCTTTACCCAACATTTACGAGCTTTAAAACCGTAATGAACTCGAAAATAAAATTGAAGAGGGGTTTAAAATGAAAGTAGTAAAGGTGAAGGATATTGTCATCGGAGATGGTATGCCTAAAATTGCAGTCCCTATTGTTGAGAAAACCAAAACAGATATTATTCAAAAAGCAGCTTATATGGAAGGCTTAAACATTGATGTTGTTGAATGGCGTGTGGATTTTTTTGAGGATGCACTGGACATTACAAAGGTGGTGGATACTTTAAGAGAAATGAGAGTGGTCATGCCTTCAAAACCAATCCTTTTCACTTTTAGAAGTCAAAAGGAAGGCGGTGCAAAAGCAATAAGCATGCCTGATTATACACGCCTCAACGCAGAGGCAGCTAAAAGTGGTTGTGCAGACATTATTGATGTTGAGATTTTTTCAGGAGATGATGTCGTCAAAGAAAATATTGAATTGATCCACAAGTATGGGATTTTTGTCATCGCATCGAATCATGAGTTTACGATGACACCATCTGTCGATGAAATTTTACAAAGACTCTTAAAAATGCAAAATATGGATGCTGACATTTGTAAGATTGCAGTCATGCCCACTAGCAACAAGGATGTATTGACACTTCTTGAAGCTACAAGTGAAATGTATGAAAAACATGCGGACCGCCCTCTAGTGACCATGTCAATGTCGGGTAAGGGATTGATTAGTAGGCTAAGTGGTGAGCTTTTTGGCTCAGCATTGACCTTTGGAGCGATTGGACAAACCTCAGCCCCTGGTCAAATACAAGTTGATCATTTAAAAGAGGTCCTTAATATTATGCACCAGGCCCTTAAATAAAGTGAAATAGGACCGCCTTGAGAAAATAGAGAAGGCAAAGTTTAAGCTGAAGCTTTTCATTTAAAGAGTCAACTCTTGTCAAATAAAGAGTCAATTCTTGTCAAAGTGAAATGCTCCAGCTTTTATTAAAATGAAAATGTTTCAATGATACCTTTAACAGACGAAATTGTAGCACTACCACTTTCAAAACGCATTACTGCAAACTTGCCATCTTCGGCACTGTACATCGTCTTTAGAAAAGGGACAGCTTCTAGTGCGAATGCTTTAGCTTCAATTCGATCATCGTGTGAAACAAGTCCTGTTAAACGAATCCACTGTCCCTCCTTATTCATACCAGATAATTCGATTTTAGGATTGACAAGCATTTGCTTAAAACATGCCTTTTGGTTGTTTGTTGCGGTATAGAGTTTACCCTCGTATTCAAAGACAGCTCCGAAAGGTCTTACTCTTGGTTGATCACCTTCTACAGTTGCCAAGTAAAAAACGCCACATTCTTGTAAAAACTCAAGTGATTTCTTCATTTTAATTGCGCCTCCGTTTCAAATTTGTTATGATAAATCATAGGGAAATAATATCATGTATAAAAATAATATCAAGTACGATTTTTTGCTTTTGTTAGTATACAAAAGATACTGTAGGAGGCAATTTTAATGGGTAATCATAAAATGCAAACTGAGTTAGAGGATCTCTTTGGCAGATGTCCTTATGTTACGGCCCAAAAGGTCTTTTCTGGCAAGTGGTCAATTCTAATTTTGTATTATTTAAATGAGGGGACCCTTAGATATGGTGAGTTACAGCGAAGGTTGAGTGACATTTCGCAACCAACTTTGACAAAGCAATTGAGAATGCTTGAGGAGTTTGGACTTATAAGCAGACATGTGTACTCTGAGGTTCCGCCTAGAGTAGAGTATTCACTTACTGATTTGGGTCAGGCTTTCAATCCTGTTCTTGAACAGTTCAAGGCCTGGGGGGAGCTTTATATAAAATCACTTGAATCAGAATAGTTTGATTTTAAAGATAGAACCTTAAATAAACCCTTAAATAAATAGAGTCTTATATAAATAGTGCCTTCAGGTTTTGAGGGTGCTATTTTTTATAACCAATCGTTTTAAACTTAAGCTGTGATGATGCCCTTTAATCTAAAAAAGCCTCCCCAAAATTGCTTTGAGTAATCATAAAATCCTGTTTGACGAGTATATCAATTAGATATATAATTTTATATATCTAATTGATATACTTCTGTTTTAGGGTATGTCACGAAATATAAAATGTATGAGCATAATCTTGATGACTTTAAAATGAGTTTAAGGATTAATTAATGAGTTTAAGGATTAATTAAGGAGGTTAATGTGGGAAGAGAGAACAAAACCATATTTGTTATATTGGGGCTCTTAAATCAAAAGCCACTTACTGGCTATGAGATTAAAAAGCGCATAGACAATGAACTCAAATATTTTTGGGACACATCTTTTGGTCAAATATACCCAACATTGTCTACATTGGAGCAAAATGGATGTGTCAGTAAGTCTGTAGAACATAATGGTCAGAGAGTGGAACGTATTATTTACACGATAACTCAAAAGGGCAGGGACAAGCTGAAGGCTTGGCTAATTTTGCCTCCGGATGTCCCCTTTATCAAGTACGAGATTCTGCTTAAACTCTATTTTGGCAGCCTCATCGATGTTCAAGAAAATATTGCAAATATCGTTGATTTCAAGCAGACTTTTGAAGACCAATTGCCGACGCTGGACTTGTTTGAATCAGAACTCGATCAAATCAAGGATCAAAATCCTGATCATTTGCATTATTTGCTTACCGTTCTCTTCGGGAAAAAGATTTACAAGGCCTATGTAGAGTGGTCTGAAGAAGCGATTGGCTTGCTTTCAGAATATCAAGATAAGAAGAATGCACAAAATACATCAGAATGATTTGTCCCAAGAATGCAATTATGCTAAAATTTTAATAGTAACAAAAGGTTAGTAAGTGATGAATGATTTTGGAGGCAAGGGATGTTGAGGATTGAGCGTACGCTTCAGACTTTAAAAAATTGGATTGAGGATACAATTGATGTTGTTGAAAAGGTTGAAATTGCAAAAGGGGATTATAAGAGCCCTGCGGAAGCAAGGCAGTCCGCATTAATTGAAGGGGTAAAGCTTCCGTGGTTTGTACATACAAAGGATGAGCGCTATTTTATAGTATTTAAATTAGAGATGCCGATTTGTGAGATTGGATATGATTATTTAATCGAAATCAGTACAGGGCGAGAGGGCGAATGGGATGCAGTGAACCCCCAGCTTCTGGCATATGTGAATGGTGAGGTTATTACGGGGTTAGATGTCAACCATACAAGTATTTATGTTAGATCAGAATGGTACGGCAAGTGCCTTGAAATCGGATTGCACCTTTATACAGGCATGGCAGAGGGGGATATCCGGTTTAGAGCAAAACTTGTCAGACGCAATCAGGTAGTCTATAAAGCTTTTCATGATTTAAGGGTGATAAAGGAGGTTTTGGATAGTCTTTCTGAAAAGAGTGAGGCGGCGGTCTTTATTAAAAATACAGTACTTGAACTCCTCTACGACCTAAGATTGAATGACCCAAATTCCGAAGCGACCCTTTTGGCAATTGATCGCCTATCTCAACAACTTGAAAATAAAATATATGGCAATACCACCTTGATGAAAGATTTCACAGTTCATGCAGTAGGGCATACACATATTGATGTTGCATGGCTCTGGGATTTAAAACAAACAAGTGAGAAAGTCACGAGAAGCTTTTCCACAGTGCTGGACCTCCAGCGAAGATTTCCTGAATACAAGTTCATGGCCAGTCAACCAGTTCTTTTAGAGATGTTAAAGTCAAAGCAACCATTGGTTTTTGCCAAGGTTAAAGAAGGACTGCAACAAAAGATGTGGGAAATGGAAGGGGCTATGTACCTAGAGGCTGATTGCAATTTAATCGGCGGTGAAGCCATGATACGTCAAATCGAAATTGGACAGAAATACTTCACATCAAATTTTGGCAGGCCATCGAAGACGCTTTGGCTTCCTGACGTCTTTGGATACAGTGCGGCACTTCCTCAAATCTTAAAGAGCTTTGGAATTAAGTTGTTTGTTACTTCTAAAATATCATGGAATGATACAACGCGTTTGCCCTATGACAGCTTTAGATGGTCTGGGATAGATGGCAGTGAAATACCAACACAGTTTATCACGACAACCTCTGTGGCAAACTTGAACAGTGGCGACCACAAGACAATCTATGAAGGCAATTGCAACGCGACAGAAGTTTTAGGCTCAGTGTTGAGACACCAACAAAGGCAGATACAACCCAATGTCATTATGCCTTTTGGTTTTGGTGATGGTGGTGGCGGTGCCAATGAACACATGCTTGAAAATGCACGAAGACTTATAAAGGGCATCCCAGGGATGCCGACCATGAAGATGTCTCATGTATCTGATTTTATTGAAGCCTTTTATCAAACCCCACCAGAAAAGCTTCCAAAATGGCAGGGCGAACTTTATCTGGAATATCATAGAGGCACCTATACCACAAATACTGGTATTAAACAAAGGCATCGCACCCTTGAAGATCAATTGAATTTTGCAGAACGGCTTCATACTTTTTTAGCCCTGAAGGACTATGAGTTGCCTCTAAATATTCAGGAAGAATGGAAGACTTTACTTCTTAACGAGTTTCACGACATATTACCCGGAACCTCAATTGGTCGTGTATACGATGAAGCCTTTGAACAGCTAAAGGTGGCAAGTAAATCAGTTACTGGTAAAGTTGACCGCTTAATACGCCCCTTTAAAACGCCTAAGCGTGAAAGAGCCATGGTCTTTAATCCCCATGGGCATACTTATTCAGGTCTTTTGAAATTTAAGTATGAAACTGATGAAACGATAAATTTTTTGGAGATTAATAAGACGCATTTTCCCGTTCAAAAAATTTGTGAGGACCACTATCTCGTATATGTATCAGACTTAAAGCCATTGAGTTTTCAGAATGTGAAACTTACAAAGGCTTCTATTCTTGAGGTCAAAAAGGTTGAAGATGAGATTAACCCTCATAACTTCTCGACGCCGTATTATGATGTGAAAATAGACCAAATGGGGCGCATAATTTCTCTGGTGGACCGAAATCGAAAAAGAGAGCTCATAAGAGCGGGCGGATTTGGGAATCGCCTTGCCTTTTATGAAGATAGACCATTGAGATGGGACGCTTGGGACATAAATCGAGATTATACCATGTTTGAAATATTGACAGAAATCCCCCCTGAAATTAAGGTGGTCGATAATGGAGTCTTAGCTTTAAGGATTGAAATAATCCACAAGTTTAGAGGGTCTGATATTATTCAAAGGCTTATTTTCTATAAATCAAGTTCTAGAATTGATTTTGAAACTCATGTAAATTGGCACGAAAAACAGGTCCTCTTAAAGGCCTTGTTCGACTTGGATATACATGCCACTGAGGTCAAATATGACATTCAATTTGGACATGTAAAAAGACCGGTGGATGAAAATAATCCGTCGAATGCAGCTATGTTTGAAGTATGTGCGGCACATTGGGGGGACCTTTCAGAGGACGACTACGGTGTAACGCTTATGAGTAATGATAAGTTTGGATACAGCTATTTGGATTCGACTTTTGGACTGAGTCTCCTTAAATCGCCAACTTGGCCTGACGAAACCTCAGATCAAGGGCAACATTTTTTTTCCTATGCCATATTACCTCATGAAGGTGATCTGACAGGGGGGAATGTTCATCAAATGGCCTTAAATTTTGCAATGCCAAGCATAATAAGGCCGGGTTATGAGGTGCCTGAAAAAATGACGCAGAGCTTGATTAAAGACCTCCCTGCAAACCTTGTGATTGAGTCAATGCGACTTCTCGATAAGGATGTTTATGAACTGCGTTTAGTTGAGCACTATAACAGAAGGGGCAAGGCTAGGATTCAATTTAATGAGTCCTTGCACAAAGTGGAGAAAATGACCCTTAATGGTGAAGTTCTCGAGTCATGTCCTCAAGTTTTAGACGGATTTGAAGTATCATTCAAGCCATTTGAAATTATAACGCTGAAAATGAGTCGATAATCCGTTTTAAAATTAACATGCCACAAGAAAAAATCAGGTTGATGTTACATGTATCTTTAGACCAGTAAGTCGGGATTATATCCCGATACCATAGAACTATCATATTATCTTCTCTCAATCCTTGAGCCTTAATTTGACGCATATACCCTGTGATTGATATAATTGTAAACGGGTATTTTATAAGTAAGGCATGTAAAAATGACAGTCAGGGTAGCATTCATTGTAAAAGGGGAAGAGGAGGATGTTTTATGAATGAAATAAAGGTTAAGCGTAGCTTGAGAAAGTCCATACTGATTATGTTCATAGCGGTCATGGTACTATCTCAGGTGATCGTTGGAACCGGCACAGCTTTAAGGGTTAGGGATGTATTTATTGAAAAACAAAAAGCCTCAGTGGACAACTTGGGGATGCAGATCGGCATATCCGTTGAGAACTATTTGTCTGGCTATGAAGGCATCATAAAAGCACTATCTGAACAACCAATCACCAAGGAGATTATGACGTCTCCAACAGCAGAGAGGGATTTATTAAAGGCACTTTCTACATTTGTAGATACCAACCCTGATATTCTCTATATCTATTTGGGCACAGAAGATAAGCGCATGGTGATGAAGCCAGATGATGACCTTGGCGATTATGATCCGAGAACCAGAGATTGGTATATAGCCGCAAAAGAGGCAGGTACGTTTATTTGGACAGACCCATATTTTGATGACACTGTTGGTGAAATGGTCGTGACAGCCTGTCAGCCAGTCTACGACAACAAGAACAAGTTTGTGGGTGTTATGGCAGCAGATATTGCATTAAGCGCACTTAATGAACAAACGAAAGATATCAAGATCGGTCTCAAGGGATATCCGATATTAGTAGATGCTAACAACATCATAATGACCCATAAGAGCGAAGACAAAATCGGTACCGAGCTGGTAACCACAGAGATAAAAGATGCTTTAGCAGATGTAAACAGCCATGGTGTTGAATACTCATATGATGAAAAGGGTGCTCAAAAGAAAAAATACGCTTCGATTTCAAGACTAACAGACGTAAACTGGGCGGTTGTTTCGACACTTTACTATGATGAAATTGAATCAGATATTAAAATGATCATTTTGCTCATTGTGGTAACTTCGCTAGTGGCCTTAGGTATTGCACTATTCATGATTATTATCTTCACATCTAAAATCAACAAGAACATCAAGAAACTAATTGATTCAATGCAAAAAGCGCGTACAGGTGATTTAGGAAGTCCTTCAAATGTGACATCAAATGATGAAATGGGTGTTTTAAGCCGTTACTTCGACGAGACGTTGGAGGATTTGAGTAAACTGGTGAAAAACATTCAAAGTGTTTCAGGTCATCTCACAACCTCATCCCAGAGTCTTGCTGCAACCAGTGAAGAAGTGAGTGCTTCTGCAGATGAAGTGGCTAAAACCGTGGAAGACATCGCCAGAGGCGCACAGGATCAGGCAAAAGATGCGGAAAATAGCGCAATGATTGCCAAATCACTTTCTGAAAAATTCGAAGATCTTAATCGTTATACAAACGATATGGTGAAATCTGCCCAGCAAACAGGCGAAGCTTATGAAGATGGTGTGGCATCTGTAAATGAACTCGGTCAAAGAAACAACGAGTCCATTAAGGCCAACAATGACATTGAACAAGCCATTCTTCAGTTGAACGAAAGAACAATTGAGATTGGGACAATATTGGATTCCATCTCAGCAATTTCTGTACAGACCAATCTTTTAGCCCTTAATGCCTCGATTGAAGCAGCGCGTGCAGGTGAGCACGGAAGAGGTTTTGCTGTGGTTGCTGAAGAAATTAGAAAGCTTGCAGAGCAGTCTGCTGAAGCAGCGGATCAAGTTAAAAATATTGTTCTCAATATACAAGAGGATGGCTCAAAGTCCGTGGATAGCATGACGTCACTTAAGGCGATTTCCACCAAGCAGA
The DNA here is from genome assembly GCF_057447755.1 of Fusibacter sp. NCBI lineage: Bacteria > Bacillati > Bacillota > Clostridia > Eubacteriales > Fusibacteraceae > Fusibacter > Fusibacter sp. Next base: position 9,204 of record NZ_JBVBZF010000062.1, read on the forward strand.
ATGAAGCGGTAGTTAAGGTAATTAGTGCCTTTGACACCATTAAAAAGGCATATGAACTCATTAACCTCAACATTAAATCCATCGGCACATCTGTTGAGAGTGTGAATGAGGATAAAGAACGTATCGTGGGCAGTATCGAAAACATCTCCGCAGTGTCAGAGGAAACAGCTGCTGCATCTGAAGAAGTTACGGCATCTATGGATCAGCAAACCTTTGCGGTGGAAGAAGTTGCAAGAGCAGCTCAAGAATTGAACCAGATTTCCTTGGAGCTCAATCAGGAAATTAGCAAGTTCAAGATGTAATCGTAAATCTTATTGATATAAAATGGATATAGGACCAAAATTGATTAATATTTTAAAGGGGAAAGGCGAATTTTAGTGTAAAAGTTGCCTTTCCCTTTTTTAATGAATATGGAAGCTATAACCATTGAAATAGTAAGTGTTATAAGGTACAATTATATAAATGTTATAAAAAATTAATATTTACAATAGAGGGATAATATGAGATTTAAGAGCATCAGGGGTAGGTTAACTTTTTACATCATATTAGTCATACTAATTCTTTCTTCCTTGAGAATTGGCATGATTTATTTTGTTAAGAGTCAAAAGATGATTGAAACAATGACGGAGAATATTAATACACTTGTAGATATTGGTTCAAACTCAATCAAGAGACCACTCTGGGATTTTGATCTTAATAATGTTGAAGATATCGCCAACACATTGATTATGAATGAAGATGTTGCTGAAATCGTTATTACAGACCAAAAAGGTGTCGTTATCGTACAAAAAACCAAACTCTATAATGAACATACCCGCGATTTTTTAAGCAGATCGCGTCAGATTTTTTTCAACAATCAGCACATAGGCAACATCACCATTTCTTTTACGGATAAATTTTATAAACAGCAGAAGCAGGTGGACATTTTATACGAAATCTTTTTGGGCCTTCTGGAAATCTCATTTCTGGGATGGATTGTCCTATGGATTTCTTCAAGGATCACCAAACCACTGCTCAACTTAACTGTGGTAGCGGATAACATTGCTAATGGTAACCTTGAAAATGAGCTGATTGTCAACACAAAGGATGAAATCGGCACACTGGAAAATACAATAATTGCCATGCAAAACCAGCTAAAGGCACATATAAATGAAATTGAAATGAACCACAACGAAATACAGGCATTTTATGAAGAAACCACAGCCATGAATGAAGAACTTGAGCATTTGGTCAGTACTTTAGACCAAAACTATCAGGAGACAATTATGGCACTTGCAAATGCTATTGAAGCAAGTGACGCCTATACAAGAGGTCACTGTGAACGTGTTCAAAAATACGCACTCTTGATTGCAGAAGAGATTGGCATGAGCACACGTGAGAGACGCAACATTCACATGGCAGCAATTCTACATGATATCGGAAAAATAGGTGTGCCAATGGATATACTCAACAAGGATACACCTCTCACAAAAGAAGAGTTTGATGCCATTAAAAAGCATAGTGATATCGGTTATCAAATTATGAAAGACATTGAGTTCTTATCAGAAAGTGCTCAGATTGTCCTGCAGCATCATGAGCGGTTTGATGGTAATGGATACAATAATGGGATTTCTGGCGATTCAATTTTGTTATCTGCTCGTATCATCAGTATAGCGGATGCATATGATGCCATGACGAGTTCAAGAGCCTATAGAAAAACGCCCCTAACAAGAGAGCAGGCGATTAGTGAGTTAATTAGGGGTAAGGGCACACAGTTTGACGGCAAGCTGGTGGATGCCTTTTTGGATGTGTTAAGTTCAGAAACATAGGGATATTTAGGTTTGGGAGGTAAAAAATTTGAAAGTCAGAAACAAAATTAATCGATTGACAAATGTCCTCCTGATCATAATAAGCTTATCAACAATTTTGAGCTTCTACTATTTGAATTTGAGTCAGCAGATCAACCATGACGTCATTCCAGTAAAAACTTCAAGATATGTGCCTCCCAAGACGGTTAAAATTGATTTAACCAAGGATCATTTTATAATTGCCACAGGTGAGTATGAACCCTATGTCTATACTGAAAATGGTATCCCAAAGGGTTATGAGTATGAGATGATGGTGGCTGTTCTCGATGAGATGGGCGTTGACTATGAAATTCAGTTCATGTCTTGGGCACGTGGTCTGTATCTCTTAGAAACAGGAGAAGTCTTTGGTACATTTCCATACGCTGTTACTGAGGAAAGATCGCTGAACTATATTGCAACAGACAGCCTAATTGACGCAACCAAGAGAAGAGACTATTTTTATTATTATGATTCAGGTAAAAGTGATTTTTCATTAGAGACAATGGAAGACCTTAAAAAATACAAGGTGGGTGGTATATCAGGCTATTACTACACTCAAATTTACGATGAAATGGGCCTAGAATATGATGTTGCCATAGATGAAATGGAGTCTTTCAATAAACTTAAAGAGGGGAGAATAGATACCTTCCCACTTAATCCTAAAGTCGGAGATGCTATAATAAAGCGCTATTTTCCAAATGATAAGGACAAGTTTAAAAAGGCAAAACTTACCTTGGCAGTGGATAATCCTGGAGATCGATTAATGATCAGCAAGAGTGATCCAAGGGGGGAAGCCTTCATATTGCTTTTCAATCAAATTTTTTATAAGTTGAGGTCAAATGGGATTATTTACCAATATTATAACGATCTTATACCTTAAAATCTAACAAATTGTAAATAATGTTTTAAATTTTAATTTAACTATACTAATTTACTCGGAATTATACTATAATGTCATTAATGGAGGTGATTATTATGTATATTGCAACGAATGATGAGACTTGTGTAAAAATCCAAGAGGTTTTAGCAGCTCAAGCAGATAAGCCACAAAACATCAGAGTATTTATTGCTGGGATGGGATGTAGTGGTCCAAGCTTTGGTCTTGGTTTAGATAATCAAAATGAAGGTGATTTAGTTGAAGTAATCGGCGGTATTAACTTCGTTCTTGAAAAATCAGTATTTGATTCAGTTGGCGAAATCAAAGTAGAATGGGTAGGAAATGGTTATTCAGTACAACCAGTTAACGTTCAACCTTCTGCTTGTGGATCTTGCTCAAGCTGTGGTTAATGATTGGCATTCACTTATAAACGACTTTAACGAGTCGTTTTTGTTTACAAAAAATTAACCCCCTACTAAGGGGGTTTTTCTTTTTAATACCAGTATTTTGGGGTATAATAATACAGAAGACATATTATATTTGGAGGTTGTTATGATTTTTAAAGTAAATCAAGACACCTGCGAAAGGATTCATGAGGTTTTAAACAAACAGAAGGATAAACCTCAAGAGGTAAGAATCTATATAGCAGGCATGGGTTGAGGTGGCCCAACTTTTGGTCTAGGTCTAGATCAGTCAACAGATGAGGATTTGAAGGAAACGATTCATGGTGTCACTTTTATAATAGAGAAGTACCTTTATGAATCTATGGGTGAAATTTCAGTGAGCTGGAATGGCTATAGCTACTCTGTGTATGCCACAGGGATTGGTGCTTCAAATTGTGGATAAAAAATAGAAAGCAAGTCAAATATCCGGAAGGATATAAGACTTGCTTTTTTTAATAGGTGAACTTGGCAATACTTGCTTGCATGTCTTCGGCAAGGTGTGCTAATGCATCACACGCCTCAGCAATTTCTGCAAGTGAAGCGGTTTGTTCTTCTACTGACGCAGAAGCCTCTTGTGTGCCTGCTGCATTTTCTTCTGAAATGGCTGAGAGATTATCGATAATACCGATTATTTCATCTTTTTTAACTGAAATTGACTTTGAAGATTGGTCCAGGTTTAAAATCACTGCCCTCATCTTTTCGATCGCCACTGATATGCCTTGGAATTTGGCTTTGGTATCGTTGACGCCAACGTTTTGGTGTTCAACGCTCTCTTTGACGATGTGAACTGTTTCAACAGCTTGCCCTATCATACCTGTCAAATTACTGATGATGCCGGAAATTTCCTTCGTAAAGGCATTGGATTGCTCAGCCAGATGTCTGATTTCATCTGCTACAACGGCAAACCCTCGTCCACTTTCGCCGGCTCTTGCGGCTTCAATGGCTGCGTTTAAAGCCAGAAGATTTGTCTGTTCAGCAATATTTTCAATCATGGTGCTGGCTTGATTGATTTTAGTAGCACTCTCTTGTGTGAGCTGAATGATTTTTTCGATGGAGAGTGTTGCCTGTTTTGTCTCTTCAGCTTTAAGGAGGAGGGAATCAACTGTAACAGTGCCTTCTTCCTTCAGTTGAGTAACCACTTTCGCGGCATTGTTAAGATCCTGCATATAGGCAAAGTCATCTTCGAGGAGCTTGGCCATATCACTGATGTTAATGGCACCCTTTTCTGTTTCCATGGCTTGGTCTGTCGCGCCTAGGGCAATTTCTTCAATAGTCTTTGCAACCTCATTTGCAGTATTTGATGAAAGTTGACTGGTTGAGGATAGCTCTTCAGAAGCAGCAGCAACCTGTTCAGATGAGGTTGAGACCTCCTTAATTAAGTGAACCAGATTATTTTGCATCTCTAATAAGGATACGGCAATTTGACCTATTTCATCACTTCTCTTCTTTAAGAGATGAACCCTGTGCTTTTCATCTATATTTAGGCGATAATGTGCAAACTCGGTTAAGAGCATTGAAAGTGCCAATATTGGATTGGCTATGGATCGTCCAAGCATATAGGATGCAACGACGCCAATCAATAAGAATATAATCCCTACAATAATGAGAAATCGACTTAAGGCATAGACACCAGATAGAACATTGTTTTTATAGGTCCCAATACCGAGCTTCCAGTCGGTTCCGGGGATGCTGGTTATAGCAGTGAGTCTTTCACTGCCATTGAGTTCATAATTCGCCATCCCTTGAGGCTCCGAACCAAGTTTTCTAAGTGCTTGACCAAAGGGCTTGAGTGGGCCATTGGACTCTATATCGGCAAAGGCGTTTAATTGGCCAGTGACATAGTCCAGGTTTGGATGGGCGTAAAAAGTCGAATCTGGTCCAATGATAAAGGCATATCCGTCTTTGCCAAATGAAAGCTTATTGGTAAACTCTGTTAAAGTGGTACCATCTCTACGACCGATCAAAACACCTACGACACGGTTGCCG
>NZ_JBVBZF010000063.1:0-14308 GCF_057447755.1 Fusibacter sp.
GAATGAGCTCGCCATAAGAATCACCATGTACATACTTAAAAACGATAATTGCGTTTAAAGAATTGTCAAACACTTCGTGAAAGTGACTTTCGTTAAGAAGCGTAAATTCATTAAAGCGATCAATGGTATATTCTTCAAAAACTTGAATAAGCAAATATTGATGATTTCGTATTTCTATGGAGTCCAAGTTGAGCTCAACCAAAGAACTGTTCCCTCTAATACTACAATCGAGTACAACTGACTTGCTTTCGTTGTATTCACAGAGATGAGTGATATATTCCTTGTATTTGTTCCATACCTGATCTGAGTTTTGTCCTGGAAATAACTTTCTCAGATAGAGTGATGCACTAATGTTTTGATAAATGATCTCAGACTTTTCTTGATCCACTAAGAAAATAATGGTCTTAGATTGATTGAAGATATTGAAGAATATCTCAAGTTCATCTATTGAATTATTATTTTTAGAGTAAGAGGATCTGATAAACTGCTCGATTTGTCCGTAGATTGAACCCACATTTTCATCAATAATAAATTGGTCAGGCGGTATTCTACCACAAGCGATATACATAACCGATTTGTCACATTCAAGTGCCCTAGCAAGCTTTTCGATGACTTCATCTGTTACATGTGAATCAAGACTGGATTCCAGTTTGCTTATGTAAGAATGACTTACGCCAATTTTTTGTGCTAATTCTCTTTGACTAATATTCAGACCTCTTAATTCACGAACAAGTTTACCTATCATAAATGTCTCCTAATTAGATTTACCTAAATATGCTTACCAAATGGGTTGGAATTAACTCTTAACCATTATAACAAAAATTTGCACAATAGAACAAAAAATGTGAGTGAAATGAAGGCGAAAATGAGATGAATCTTAAATAAATAAGTCATATATTAAATTAAATTTGGAATTATTAAACGCTTCTAAATATTTGTGTAATTATTAACAAAGCGCTTGTAAAAAGTTGGAGGGTTAGTTATAATTTAATAGGATGTTTCCAAACTGTGTACAAAATAAATTGTGAATAATTTGTTAACGAAATGGAAACATAATGGAAACATAGAGATTAGTTCGTAGAGAGAGAAAGAATTTTGAGGCAAAAATAGCCTCAACAAGTAATGGATACGGGAGAAATTTATGAAGAAAAGTTTAATGGCAAAGCTCATTGCGAGCACAGGATTACTTGTTCTAATCATCGTACTCATAGTGAGTGCAATCAGTTTCAAATTTTCAAGCGATGCAATTGAAAATGAAGTAGAAGTAAATTTAATGAATCAATTAAAAAGTTTAATTGCAAGCTTGGAAGAAGACCAGTCAAATGTTGAGAGTCTTCTAAAAATTATTGGTGACATGCCTGTTATTGAGAACTTGTCATCAAGTAGATTATCTACTGAAGAATATCTAGAAGTTGGTGAATACTTAAGTGCATTTAAAAAAAGTAATGAAGCCTTATTGGAAACAATCTTTATAGCAGATTCAAATGGTAAAATATTTGTTGATAGTGAAAATGGGAGCAATAAGGGACTTGATATTTCTGAAAGGGCATATTTTAGTGAGGTTAAAAAGGGCAAGCCAGTTTGGTCCGATATCGTCTTATCTAAGGCGACAAACAAACCGGTTCGTGTATTTGTATTTCCATTAGAGAATAAAAACAATCAAATTATCGGTTATGTTGCTGCAGCAGTTAAAATGGATAAGGCGGTTTCCTTAATTTCAAATGTAAAAGTGGGTGAATTGGGCTATGCTTACATGGTTGACCAAGAGGGGCTTATCATCGTCCATCCAAATCAAGATCTTGTGATGCAGAAGAAAATCAATGAAATGGGCATCGACGAGCTTTCTGCTGCACTACCAGATATGGTAGCTGGTAATATGAACAAGGTTAAGTATAAGTATAATGGTGTTGAAAAGCTTAACATGTATGGTGGCTTTGAAAACTTCTCCATCAATATAAATGCGGCTAGAAAAGAGTATCTTGCACCAGTATTTAAAATGCAAACGGCAATTATTATTGTTGGTGTGATTATGTTGTCATTAGGATTGTTGGCGTCTTTTGCCATATCTTATTATATTGTAAACCGTGTTAACAAGATGAAGACGGTAATGTTAGCGGCTTCTAAAGGTGACTTAACAGTTCAGGTTGATAAAGTGAATGAAGATGGCGATGAAATTCATCAAATTAGCCATGCACTCAATTTTATGCTTCAGAGCTTTAATCACATTGTTACAGATATCGTTAAAACATCAGAGATTTTATCGTCTTCTAGTCAACAGATGGCTTCATCTGCTGAAGAAGGTGGAAAAGCGGCAACCGATGTGACCATTGCAATTCAAGAGATAAGTCAGGGCATTGAAATTCAAGCGAATGATGTTAATGAGACACAAACCCTAGTGGGCGATATGAAGCACAAGCTTGATGGTTCTGCAAATGAAACCTTCAAAATGGCCAGTGAAGCTGAAATTGTCATGAAAACAGCAGAAAACAGCCAAAGATTGATTTATGAAACCGTTGAAAAAATGGCTGAGATCAAGGCGAGCAGTGAAAAGACAATTGACGTCATTAATAAACTCAATGAGCAATCAGATAAAATTAATCGTATTTCAGATACGATCGCTGCTATTGCAGACCAGACGAACTTGTTGGCACTTAATGCTGCAATTGAAGCGGCGAGAGCTGGTGAGGCGGGAAAAGGCTTTGCAGTAGTTGCTGAAGAGATCAGAAAGCTGGCAACGGATTCGCAGACGTCTGCAAGTGGCATCAATAATCTTATTGTTGAAATTCAAAATGAGATTAAGGAAGCAAATAGCTTTACGAAAGCAGAAAGTGAAGCAATCACTTCAGGTGTAGAAGCAATTGACGTTGCAGGAAAAGCATTCTCAGAGATTTTATCACTCATTGATAATACTCAGAATTCAATTCAATTGGTTGTGGGTCATATCAGTGAAACCCAACAACTTGGTGACTCAGTGAATAAGTCTGTTGAGAATATTGCGGAAGTTATGTTCCAATCCAATGCCAGAACTCAAGAAGTGAGTTCAGCTACAGAAGAACAAACCGCTGTATCAGAAGAAATTGCTGCGGCAGCGGATCATCTTTCAAAAATGGCTATGGAATTGTTTGAACAAGTGAGTCAATATAAAATTTAAGATAGACAAAGCACAAAAAAACTTAGAAATATTTCTAAGTTTTTTTGTTTGATACTATTCAAGATGATATTTTTATGGCATAATATTGGAGTGGTAACTTGCGAGATTAACTCAGATGGTAGAGTGTTTCCTTGACGTGGAAAAAGTCAGGGGTTCGAGTCCCTTATCTCGCACCAATGTAGCTAAAGTATATATACTTTAGCTTTTTTTATGTCGATACTTTGACTAAAAAGGGTAGTAACTTAATCTAAGACGGATTAAGTCGCATGATGCTTCAATGAAAATTCTTTGCATAAAGGATTGTAATGGAATCTAAATCAAATTGTAGTGGGCTTCAAGGGCTCAAAAATGGAGTGATTAAATGAAAAAACAGGATTATTACCAGCACGTACCATATGGAGACCTTGGCATTATTGCCATGGATAACTGTGAAAGTTTAGCACAGCGCATCGATGAATACCTTGTGGAAATGCGTCAAATTTGTGAGACTGAAAACATTCAAATGCCTAAAACCTATCTGATCAAAAAGAAAGAAATTCGTTTTTCTAATGGTGAAGGTAAAGTCTTTATTGAGGAATCCGTTAGAGGTAAGGACATCTATATCGTAACAGACATCGGAAACTATAGTTGTACCTATACCATGCATGGATTTGAGAATCGAAAAAGTCCAGATGACCATATTCAAGATTTAAAAAGAGTATTGTCTGCAATGGCGGGAAAAGCGCGTAGAATTACGGTTCTTATGCCTTTGTTATACGCTTCACGTCAACATAGCCGTAAGGGACGTGAATCCTTAGATTGTGCAATGGCACTTCAAGAGCTAGAGAAGCTTGGTGTTAACGACATCATCACCTTCGATGCTCATGACCCAACCATTCAGAATTCAATTCCATTGATTTCATTTGAAAATTTATATCCAACCTTGGACATCGTTAAGACATTTTTGACAGATGAATCCGAAGCCTTCCAGGACCCTTCTAAAGTCTTGATCATAAGCCCAGATACTGGTGCCATGGATAGGGCGATTTATTATTCTAGTGTTCTAGGGAGTGATATTGGATTGTTCTATAAAAGAAGAGATCACTCAAAAGTAGTAAGGGGAAAAAACCCTATCGTTCAACATGAGTATATTGGTAGAGATGTAAAAGACAACAACATTTTAATCGTAGATGACATGATTGCTTCAGGTGAATCTATTTTTGATATTGCCATTGAGCTTAAAAAGAGAAATGCTGGGAAAGTATTCATCGCAACGACATTTGCCCTTTTCACTGAAGGCATTGAAAAATTCAACAAATTTTATGAAGATGGTTTTATAGATCGCGTTTATACGACAAATCTATCTTATATTCCTGAGTCAGTTAAGACAGCGCCTTGGCTTGCTGAAGTCGATATGTCAGAGTATATTTCAAAGGTTATTAACCGATTGAACTATGATAAATCTATTAGCGATATTATGGATGCATCGACAGGCATTAGAGAATTAATCAAGTTCAAAAACAAGGTGAAATAATCATTCAAAGACAGCTTATGTAAATGAAATCTGATGAGATGGATTTACTAAATAAGATTAAATTAAAACGGACATTGCTCAAATTAAATTTAAGAGCGATGCCCGTTTTTTTATATGCTGAAATGGATGTTCCTATATATTAAATTCAATTTTACAGATTGTAATGTCATCATTTATATGTTGATTTTTAGAAAAAGAATGCATGATGCCTTCATAAAATTTCTGGTTGCCCAGATGTGATAAAGATTCATCCAAAATATCAAGTGCCATTTCATAGGGGATATTGTTGGTTTCAAATAAGCCATCCGTAAAGCTTAAGATTCGGTGTATCGGAGATAAAGCAAGTGTATAGGCCTCAAAAACATTGTCCTCGAGAACCCCTAGAAGCATATTGTTTGAAGAAAGATGGCTGATATCGCCTCGCTTGTTTTTAAGAATCAAGTCAGGGTGCCCTGCATTGATGACCTTTAAGTGATCATTTCTTAGATCAAATTCAAGAAAAATGCCTGTGACAAACAAGCTCCGATCATTCTCTGACGTGTTTAATTCACATAAAAGCTTATTGATTGCTTTAACAGATTCACCGATGGATTTGAAATTGATATAGTCCTTAAACATTTGCGTTAAAGTAATTGCTACAAGGGCTGAAGAAACCCCATGTCCCATGACGTCAATAAGTGCAAAATGATATGTTGTAGGGCTTGTTTTATTAAAATAGATAAAGTCACCACCAATTTCATTATAATGATTCATATGATAATCAAATTGAAGGATATCATCGTTTAAAGGGGAAGGCAAAAGTGAATCCAATACGGTTCTTGCAAGTTTTACTTCTTGAGACAAATGGTCCAGCAAGAGTTTTTCCCTGGTGATGTTTTTTCCGATCTTCAGAAACTTTTCGATATTGCCGTGGCCATCCTTTATTGGACTAATGGTTGCCTCTTCATAGAAAAGTGTATTATCTTTGCTCTTGTTGATAAAAATACCTTCCCAAACCTGTCCGCTGGTGATGGTTAACCACAAATCTTTGTAAAAGGCGTCATCGTGAAAATCACTTTTTATAACGCGTGGTGAGTTGGAGATGAGTTCGGCGTTGTCGTAGCCACATAGATTTTGGAAATAGTCATTAGCATAGATTATATTGCCATCTAGGTCTGTAAGAACAATTGAATTCTGTGCATTTTTAAGTAAATTATCTAAGATCTTATGTTCTGAGTGGAACAGAACTCGATTCATATAGTTAAATAAGTAATTTGAAAGCTCATTGTTTAACAGGGGCTTTTTAATGATTTTTATCTGTACATGTTCAGCGAAAATTTTAAAGATGAATTCATCAACAGGAACATCTATAAGCAAAATTTCTTCATAATAATTTGTAAGTGCAATGATATGCTCCACTTTTCTAAACTGTGCATAACGTCCTATGAAGAGATCATATTTACACTTGGGAATATGATCAGCAGCTACAGTTGAAAAATGAAACTGCACGTCTCCAAAATGCGTTGAAAGAGATTCTTTAATATATTCTTCAACGTTACAGTCCTGCATAAAATCAATATAAAAATGATTGGCTTTTAGCATAGTATTCTCCATTATAGTCGTAGTAAATCCGGTTCGTTTGAAAATACAGTAAAATGAACCAAATTATCGTGTGGTTTAATGATTATTTCGGCGATAAATGAGTATAAATATCAAGAGAGGTGCTATATGAAACTTAAAGAGATTAACCATCAAGTTTTTTATCTACAATTAGAAGATAAAAGCATTACAGACCAAAACGAGCTTATGGTTAAGATGCTTAAGAAAAAATATATAAAGACAGAATCCAACTTTCTCATTCTGGATATCGGTGCGGCAGTTTCCATTGATCACCCTTTGGTTTGCTTTGTGCTGGACTTATCAAAATTGTTTGCACACCAACCTCAAAACCTGATTTTGATTGATCCAGAAGAAAGATTCAAAAGACACTTATCCATGCTTCATCTCAACGGGATCATTGAGAGCTTTAAAAGCTTTGAAGAGGCAATCCGTTTTATTGAAATTAAGTCGACCAAAGCGATGTACATGTAGAAACATCACTTTTTAGGTCTTCTTTTTTTATTTTTAGCTTTTGTGGGTGCTGTTTTTGTATTTGTCTTTGAAGGTGAATGCCCATGAGATTTAGAGCCCGACTGCTGATCTGATCTTGTGTTATTTTTTGCCTTAGTTGATGCTGGTTTTTTTGCTTTTTTAGCAACTGAATAACCAAAGGTTCCTAAGAGTTCCCCTAGACCGTAATAAGCGCCGTGACTATAACAGATCATTTCAGCAAGGTCAAGACGAAGTTTGCCAGTCTTATCCAAATATTGATCATCAATAGAGACGCTTACTACTTCTGCTAAAAACATATCATGTGATCCAAGCTCTTTAATTTCTTTAACAACACATTCGATATTTACAGGGGACTCAAGAATTGAAGGTGCTCCAACCTTGACAGAAGGCACTGGTGTGAGGCCTGTAACTTTGAATTTATCAACATCCTTGCCAGATTTGACACCACAGTAATCCGTAGCATGGACAAGTGGTTTAGTTGTGAGATTGATAACAAAGCATTGCCCGTTCTTGATTAAATCATAAGAGAATCGCTCCTTACGAATAGAAACATAGGTCATAGGCGGGTTGGTACAAATCGTACCTGTCCAAGCAATTGTTATTATGTTTGGTGCTTCCAGTGTACCACAGCTCACCATAGCTGCTGGAACCGGATACACCATTGTTCCGGGTTTCCAAGTAACTTTTCCCATTTAACGCCATCCTTGTATTATAATTGTGTTACATTAATCATTATAACATATTTTGGTTTGCAATTATAAATATCTTGGGTATAATAGAAGTGTAAAGAAACAATAAAGTCAAAATTTAAGAGGTATTTTTGTGAGTGTGAAGGTTCTAAACAAGTAACTTGATATTGTGAGTAGATTGGTGCCGTAAAAGGTTTTTTTGGCGTGCCAGTTTACCCAGTCAGTTTCGTTTAGAACACCATTACAAAACCTGTAATAGCCGTGCTAAGCACGGTTTTTTTGTACATTTTTTTGACATATGAAAATGTATGAAAATGCATTTGGATGCAATTTAGGGCGTAGATGTGATTCTACGTCCTTTTTTTGTATGTAAAATTAAACAAATGACTTAGAGCAAAACATCAGGAGGCAAATATGAGCATTGTAAGAGACTACAAGACAAGAGCAAATCAAACAGATGAAAACCAGACAAGTGAAAATAAATTATATGAAAACAAAATGACGATGATGAAGGGATATGGTGAAAAAATGAATCAAACATTGGAATTTGATCTTATTATCGAAAAGTTAAAGGATTTGGCAATCTCAGAGGCTGCAAAAACACAAATTCAAGGATTATCACTTATGACAGATCCTGTTTTAATACAGCGACATCTAAAGGAAACACATGAGGCGCATGAAATTCTCAATATAAGTACAAGTGTTCCTCTTAACGGACTAGAAGGCATAAAAAATGCACTAGGGAAAATTAAACGCCAAGAGGTTTTAAGACCTAAAGAGTTAGAGGCGGTTTCAGCATTTTTAAGAGATTGTCAACGCATGATCCGCTTTATGAAGGACAAGGACAATCAAATTGCCAGCTATTCTTCAAATTTGTCAGAGTTGAATGACCTAACAGAATCGATATCAATGGCCATTATCAATGGGCAGGTCGATGACAATGCCAGTTCAACACTACACAAGTTGAGAAGAAAAATAGGTGATGTGGAGGATCGAATTCGTCAGAAACTCAATCAATATTTAGCAGGTGCTGAATACCAGCATTTGTTCACTGATGCCATTATCAGCCAAAGGGATGGACGGTATGTAGTACCTATCAAAAGCGAACATAAACGCTCTTTTGAAGGCAGTGTTTTAGACCGGTCAAGGTCTGGAGGCACATTGTTTATTGAACCGGCTGCAGTCCAAAAACTCCAATCGGAGTTAACCATACTGAGAGGTGAGGAGGAACAGGAGGTTTATCGAATTCTCTCAACCTTAAGTAATCAAGTTGCATACGAACTTAAACCCATTGAGCTTAACTATGAAATAATGACGCATTACGATTTTATATTTGCCAAAGGGAAGTTAAGCCGTTCAATGCAGGGTGTTTCAGCCCAATTGACAGGCGATAATCGTTTGCAAATCATAGAAGGTCGACATCCTCTGTTAGAGGGAAAGGCCGTGCCGCTTAACTTAGTGATAAATGCCCCTAAGCGGCATTTGGTTATTACTGGCCCTAACACAGGTGGTAAGACTGTCACCATGAAGACCGTAGGCTTATTTGTCTTGATGACTCAATCTGGCCTTCAAATTCCGTGTGAACCAGGAACCATCTTGCCGATATATGATAAGGTATTATGTGATATCGGTGATGGCCAAAGCATCGCACAAAACCTGAGCACTTTTTCAGCGCACATTACCAACATCATACACATCATTGAAAAAGCAACACCTAGAAGCCTTGTTATTCTTGATGAAATTGGTGCGGGAACAGATCCAACTGAAGGCATGGGACTCGGCATTGCAGTGCTTGAAACCTTAAGTCATAAAGCGGCCACAATCTTAGCCTCGACACATTTTAACGAAATAAAAAACTTTGCCAATGAACACCCATTGTTTTTAAATGGAAGTATGGCCTTCAATCTCATGACGTTAAAACCAGAGTATAAGCTAATCATTGGAAAATCCGGCGAGAGCAATGCACTTTTAATCGCTTTGAGATTGGGAATGGCTCAAAGTTTGATTGAACGCGCTCATGAAGTATCTTACAAGACGAAGCATGACTACAGCATAATAAAAAATGAGCTTGATCAGTTTAAGGAAAAGCACAATGGGGAGACTACTGAAAAGATTTCAGATGCCAACTTAGAGCAAGCAAGAGCCCAGAAGTCATCAGAAGCATTAAGCGTAAGTGAAGAAAGTATAAATGTATTAGAATCTACTCAATTTGTGAAGCGAAGAACACCAAAATTCAAAGTTGGTGATTCTGTCTATATTCATACGATGAAAAGGAATGGTATTGTGGTTAACACCGAGGATCAAAGAGGTGATATCACAGTACAAGTGATGAATAAAAAATTTAAGGTAAATCACAAAAGACTTTCACTTCATATTAAATCTGACGAACTCTATCCAGAGGACTATGATATGGATATTGTGACAAAATCAAAGGAATATCGAAAAAAAGCTAAGCGAGTTGCCAAAGGCAAAGATGATATTTTGGTTGTGGAGGAGAATAAATAATGAGCCCAATAGATGCTAGAGGTAAATTGAAAGAGGAACCTTTTGACTACAACGTGTCAAAGAATGGCAAGGTTTTTATCAATTGGAACAAAAAAACCATTATGATTTTGAATGAAAAGGAAAGTGACAAGCTCTTAAAGAAGCTTGAAAATGCCTCAAACCATGATGTACAGCTTCTTCTTGCAAAAGCGACCGGGAACTTTAAGCATGGTAATGAGAAAAAAGCAAAAAATTGTAAGCGTTAAAAAATAGACACAAAAATTATTGTGATTGAGTGATTAATAGTGATATTTGGGTAAATATCTAATAACTTATTTTGGAGGTGGCGTTATGAAAATAGCTGTACAGACAGGGTTAAACGAAATCATGGAAACTCTCAAAGGAAAAGGTTATAATGTGGTTCCTTACAGAGATGGCGGAACAGATATTAAAATTACCATTATCAATGACGTGGATGAAGAATATGAAGAAATTGAACCTGTTAGCTTCATGGGGGAAGGTGACAGCTCAATGGTCGTTATTGATGCCACAAAACTATCACAAGAGCAAGTCATTCATTTTGTAGAAAAATATGCACCAATGGCATAAGTAAATGAGTTCTTGACTTGAAATCTATCAGAGTTTATATTATAATACAAGGAATAATGTAAGTGTTGATAAGAAGTAGTAAGATTGTATTATAGATAGAGAGCCTCTGGTTGGTGAAAAGTGGTTATAAGAAAATCTGAACTCGTCTTGGAGCTGTTGGCATGAAATTAGTAGTGCCAATCGGTTGACCTCGGTATCGGTCATAGAGTGGATGCTTCATCTTGGAGTATCAATTAGAGTGGTAACGCGAGCCCTTCGTCTCTAAACGAAGGGCTTTTTTTATGCAATAAATTCAAAGAACAAGTATTAGAATTTCAATTCACATAAGATAGGAAGGAGATTTACCATGCACGATTATCAACATAAAGCCGTTGAGAAGAAATGGCAAGAAAAATGGGATGAAAGACAAAGCTTCAAGGCATACAATGATTACTCAAAGCCTAAGTATTACCCATTGGTAGAGTTCCCTTATCCATCTGGACAAGGGTTACATGTAGGTCATCCAAGACCTTATACAGCACTAGACATTGTGGCGCGTAAAAGAAGACTTGAGGGCTACAATGTACTTTACACAATGGGATGGGATGCCTTTGGTCTACCAACTGAAAACTATGCCATTAAAAATCACATTCATCCTGCAATTGTTACAGAGCAAAATATCATCAGATTTAAAGAACAACTTAAGAGCTTAGGTCTTTCTTTTGACTGGTCAAGAGAAATCAACACAACTGATCCAAACTATTTCAAGTGGACGCAATGGATTTTTATCAAGTTATTTGAAAATGGTCTGGCTTACAAAAAAGAAATGGATATCAACTGGTGTACTTCATGTAAGGTTGGGCTTGCAAATGAAGAGGTCGTTGGTGGTGTTTGCGAACGTTGTGGCGGCGAAGTGGTTAAGCGCTCTAAATCGCAATGGATGCTAAAAATTACAGAGTATGCAGATCGATTAATCAGCGATCTTGATGATCTAGATTATATCGAGCGTGTTAAAATCCAACAGAAGAACTGGATTGGTAAGTCTAATGGTATGGAAATCGACTTCAAGACAACTACGGGCGATGTTCTTAGAGTATTTACAACTAGACCAGATACAATTTACGGTGCAACATACATGGTTATCAGCCCTGAGCATCCGCTTATTCAAGAGCATGCAGATAAAATTACGAATTTAGAAGCATTAAATGCTTATAGAGAAGAAGCAAAACGTAAATCTGATTTTGAAAGAACTGAAATGAACAAGGACAAAACTGGCGTTGAAATTGCTGGTATTAGTGCAATCAATCCAGCAACTCAAAAGGAGATTCCGATCTGGATTTCAGACTACGTCTTAATGACTTACGGTACTGGTGCGATTATGGCCGTTCCAGGACATGATACAAGAGACTGGGAATTTGCGAAAGCATTTAACTTACCAATCGTAGAAGTTGTATCAGGCGGAAATGTCGAAGAAGGTGCCTATACGGACAACGCAGATGGTATTTTAGTGAATTCAGAACTTATCAATGGTTTAAGAGTACCAGAAGCAAAAGAGAAAATTGCGGACTTCCTTGAAGCGCGTGGACTTGGTGAAAAACGTGTCAACTTTAAATTGCGTGACTGGGTATTCTCAAGACAAAGATACTGGGGAGAGCCTATTCCTTTAGTGAGTTGTCCTACTTGTGGCTGGGTACCAGTTCCAGAATCAGACTTGCCGATTACATTACCTGATGTAAAGAGCTATGAGCCTACTGATAACGGTGAATCACCACTTGCCCTTATGACAGACTGGATCGAAACAACTTGTCCAAAATGTGGTGGACACGCACATAGAGAAACAGATACAATGCCTCAATGGGCTGGATCAAGCTGGTATTTCTTAAGATACTGTGATCCTTTTAATGACGATGCCCTTGCAAGTATGGAAGCCCTTAATTACTGGATGCCTGTGGATTGGTATAACGGTGGTATGGAGCATACGACACTTCATTTACTTTATTCAAGATTCTGGCACAAATTCCTATTTGATATAGGTGCTGTTAACACGAAAGAACCATATGCAAAGAGAACTTCACATGGTATGATTTTGGGCGAAAACAACGAGAAAATGTCTAAATCAAGAGGCAATGTTGTTAACCCTGATGACATCATTGAAGAGTTCGGTGCGGATACGCTTAGAATGTACGAAATGTTCATCGGTGATTTTGAGAAGAGTGTACCTTGGTCAGACAATAGTGTTAAAGGCTGTAGAAGATTCCTTGACCGTGTTTGGAACATCCAAGAAAACATCGTACCAGGCGAGACTTATTCAAAAGCACTTGAAACTTTAATGCATAAAACCATCAAAAAAGTTTCGGAAGATTATGAAACACTCAAGTTTAACACTGCTATTGCAGCACTTATGAGTTTGTTAAATGAGTTTAAAAAGGTTGAAAACATCAATGCAGCTGAAATCAAGGATTTCCTTGTAATGCTTAACCCGGTTGCACCACATATGACTGAAGAAATGTGGTCAGTTCTTGGCTATGAGGGCATGATCGTCGATCAGAAATGGCCACAATTTGATCCTGAAAAAGTGGTTGATGATATTATTGAAATGGCGGTTCAAATCAATGGTAAAGTGAGATCAACCATCACACTTCCAGTGGACGCTGATGCTGCAGCTGCTCATGACCTTGCTATGGCAGATGAAAAAATTCAGCAATTCACAGAAGGCAAGACAATTGTGAAGGAAATTTTTGTTCCAGGTAAAATCTATAATATTGTTGTGAAGTAATTTTATTTCCATTGGAAATTCTTGATTTAAGTAAGATTACAACGAATGATAAATAATTAAATGGCAAATTATAAAAAGGATGAAAACAAGTTAACCTGTTTTCATCCTTTTTTGTGTGATTTTAAATGTGCACTTAAAGAAATTGACTCATAAAAAGTGCAAGCGTATTTTCCTATAAGGATATAGTCTTGTTGAAATAAAATTAAGAGCGATTTAATGCATGATAATGGCGTTTGGTCTTGAGGTAGTCATCGATAGCCCTTGCAGTTTGTTTGGAGTATTTGACGGCCTCCACAACTGTATTAGCGCCTGTGACCACATCGCCAGAGGCAAAGACACCTTCTCTTGTGGTGCGGCCCGTTTCATCAGTAATAACAAGACCATATTTATTGGTCACAATGTCCTTTGTGTTCGAGACAATGTTATCTCTTGGACCTTGGCTGACGGCAATGATAATAGAATCTGCCTTGATAAACCCTTGCTGGTCTACGTGTTCCTTCCAGGCGATTTCTCCATTTTCAGCCACATATGAAGATGTTTGGATGTATTTTAGACCGGCTTGAGTCAACTCAATTGGAAGCTTGTTAAACTCAAACTTAACACCGTCCGCCTGTGCGTATTGACGGTCATGCTCGTTTGCAGGCATATGGTCTAAGTCTTTACGGTATACGATACTCACATTTCGGCTGCCTTGGCGAAGGGCTGTTCTAGCGACGTCCATAGCGGCATTACCAGCTCCGATGACACAGACGTCATTTCCTAAGGTATAAACTTCAGGATTTTTAAGATAATCAATGCCGTAATGCACATTGCCAAGAGATTCACCCTTGATATTGAGCTTGTTGGGCTTCCATACACCAGTGCCGATGAATACGGCATCGTAGCCATCATTGAAAAGGTCGTCTAAGGTTATATTGGGTCCAATTAAGGTATTAGGTCTGATGATGACACCAAGTGATTGTAGCTTGTCTTTGATACGTTCTAAAATAGACTTTGGAAGTCTAAATTCAGGAACC
>NZ_JBVBZF010000064.1:0-14232 GCF_057447755.1 Fusibacter sp.
GCCTTATCTGGCATTCCCTTTCCCATGGGAATGAAACTTCAAATGGATTCACTCTCAGCCACGCTGATTATGCTTAACAACTTCTTATTTGCTGTGATGTTGTTGTTCAACTTCCACAAGTCTTACATGAACCATTTGTTCATCTTCCTGTTTTTAAGTTTACAGGGGCTTATAAATGGCGTTTTTCTCTCCACAGACTTCTTTAACGTCTATATCTTGATAGAGGTTGCCACTGTGGTGGTCAGTATTTTAATTATGTATAAAAAAGACAGCCAGTCCATGTATGACGGGATGATCTATCTGATGGTCAACATGATTGCAATGACCTTTTTCTTGCTCGGTATTGGCTATCTTTATAAATATACGGGCGCTTTGGACTTCGACACTGTTTCAGGGATGGTTTTGACCATCACCAATAAGAGGGTACTCATCATTCCCTTTGCCCTAATCATCACTGGAATTAGTCTTAAAGCGGCACTTATGCCCCTTTTCAGCTGGTTGCCAAAGGCGCATGGCACTGCTAGTGCCCCTTCAATTGTCTCTGGTGTTTTATCTGGAATCTTCGTCAAAATTGGGATTTACCTCTATATAAGAATGGCACTCATGTTCAGTGATGTCTTCGCCATATCGAGCTTGTTTGTATGGATTGGTTTTCTCACAGCAATTGCAGGATTTTTACTTGCCCTAGCTCAAACCGACATCAAACTGATCCTTGCCTACCATTCTGTATCACAAATTGGCTTAATGGTCATCGGCCTAAGTTCAGCAATCAAGTCTGCCAATTTTGGCGGTATATACCATATTGTCGCCCATGGTATCTTTAAAACCCTTCTCTTTCTTGTGGCAGGTATCTTGATTGAAATTTATCACACAAGAGACATTAGGCAGATGAATGCCCTCTTAAAAAAATCAAAGTTTGTATCATTTATCATGGTGATTGCAATTCTAAGTATTACAGGTGCACCATTCTTTAGTGGTGGCTATTCAAAGTATTATATAATGAAAGGGTTTTCCGGTGGCTATTTTGAAATACTCTTTACCATAATCAATATGGGGACAATGATGTCATTTATAAAATTTTGGCATATTTTATGGGATGATCAAGAATCAATGTTACAAGAGCCAGTGAGTAAAAAAATATTACCTAACAATACGATTATGGCCTTGACGATTATGGCCACATCTTGTGTTTTACTTGGCCTGTTTGGTGATTATTTCTTTAAGGTCTTTACAACTTATGACTCGCAATATAGTGGTTATTCGCAACTTTTAAAATGGCCAAAGTACATTGTGACTTACGGTGCAAGTATGCTTGTCTATCGCTTTTTTATAAGCAAGAATCCACTCTTTGAAAAACTAAAGCGATTGGAACTTAGCTTTAACCAAATTACATTGGCCATACTCTCCTTTTTCATGGCGACGACCTTTTACTTGCATCTCATGATCACATAGCATTTTGTTATTCAATCCCTTCATTAACCATTAACCATTCATCATTCACTATTCACCATTCATCATTTAACACCAAAACCTTGTTTTGAAGCATCTAACCGCCTTTTGCAAGTTGGTAATTCTTTCTATAAGCTGGATGAGAGCGAATGATATATAAAAAAGTACCTATAGCCACAGCTGTGGCTATAGGTACTTTAATTATTTTAAGAATGCTTTATTTTTTAAAATAGGCAACGCCTACAACACCTTCGCCAGTATGTGTGCCCACAACTGAACCCACTTCAATTTCATAAATCTTAGAGACATCAAACTCCTCCAAAATGAGTGCTTTTAGGTCTGCCATTTTTTGTGGGTCATTGGAGTGTGCCACTGCAATATCCTCTATAACACCACTTGGATAATCCTTTTTAAGTTGCTCCATCATCCAAGCCATGCCTTTTCGAGTCCCTCTAACCTTGTTTGCCATTTCAACAAGGCCATTTTTAACTTCTATGATTGGTTTTAGATTGAGCATTTTACCAATCATAGCAGTGCCAGAAGACAATCTGCCACCTTTTCTAAGGTTTTCAAGTTGATCCAACATGCCGTAGAGTTGAGCCTTTTCAACAAGTACTTGAAGGTCTGATTTAATTGTCTCCATATCCTTACCTTCTTTGATCCAATCATTTACCTTCATCACGATTAGTCCCAAGGAAAAACTCGTTGTACGACTGTCAACAATATGAATTTTATCACTGTCAATCATATCCTTAGCAATCTTAGCTGAGTTGAAAGTTCCACTCAAATCACTAGATATAAATATACCAAGGACTTCGTTGCCCTTTTCAACCTCTGCATTAAAGATGTCATAAAACTCATTTGGATTTACCTGTGATGTCGTAGGCAACTCAGGTGAATTTTTCATTTTTTCATAAAAAGCCTTATTGGTTAAATTAACTTTATCGATATATTCCGCATCCTTAAACAAGACTTTCAGTGATGCAAATAATATCCCTTCTGCCTTCAGCTCTTCTGGTGTCAAGTCACAAGTGCTATCTGTTACTAATGTGATTTTCATGGCCATCCCTCTTTCTCTAATAATTAATTTTAAGCTTCATACTTTAAAACTTGAAGGTATTATTCATATTTCTCTTTAAAGTATCTAATAATCTTAAAAAGCGATTTAGTCAATATGTCACTTTCTGTTTCACTTAATGCATTCAAGGTGAAATCAATCATTTCTTTATGAAAGGCTTCATGATGGTGGAATGCTGCATTTCCTTGGTCTGTTAAAGAAACATAAACCACTCTTCGATCCGTTTCACTGCGCTCTCTGATAACGTAATTTTTCTTGAGCAAATTATTAATGGAAATTGTCAGTGTTCCCACTGTTATCCCTAATTTAGGGGCAATATCAGACATTTTCAAGGTGTTTTTCACACCAATTGCAGCAATCACATGGAATTCTGTTAAAGATAAATCTTCAAATTTCTCACATCGAAGTGCCTTTTCCTCAATGGTCATAATGTTATTAAAAAGTTCCACCAAGAGTGTGTTAAGAACGACTTCTTTTGAATTCATGGATTTCCTCATTTCTTAAACTGTTAATATTATATTTATTTGACAATCAAACTATTTGATAGTCTCAGTATAGGCTGAACCCCTTATAAAGTCAACGCATGTAAGTGTTTCTTTATAAATTGTTAATAAAATTCCCCAAGTTTATGTACTGGGCATAAACTTGGGGAACCATTAATGTATATAATGCGAACTCACCAAATAATCTGTCAATATTTCTGTTGGAATTTCAAACTCACATAAGCCCATATAGCCTGGGGCTACTTCATATTTATCAAAGGCGATTACGAGTTTTCCCTGGTCTGAAATATAAAAATTCTGATCTGCTTTAATGACCGTAAAATTCGAGATGGCCTCATCTTCAACCCAATAGTAAATATTCTCATCTTCTGCCATCTGACTTCTCATCTGGTCAATAATATTCTCACTGATAATCTCCACATAATCATCTGTCTTAAAGAGGCTCGGCAAGGTTAACAAGAAACTGTTTTCCTTGTCTATGGTATCATAGTGCATCACGGTAGAAGATGAACCCACTGTATTTACCACATATCGTCCAATTGAAAGCAATTTATCCGTTTCCGTTTTGACGATAAAGCCGCTATCCACACCGAGATGGCCTCCACCTACTGCTTGTAATTCTGCCATATCCCTTTGAAAATTCTCGTATAATAATTGACTATCCTCAAGATATTTCTCATTGATCCGATTTTGAAGGTCGGTGTCTTCAAGACCTTCTATCACTGGAATATCTATTTCTGCATGGTAAAGTGCATCGTTCACTGAATAAGTTCTAAAAGTAAGTACTTTAACAAGGTCTCCAAGAACTGGCACTTGACGCATTGATATTGCAAAAGCTTGATTCATGTTAATTGACATGACAAATATCAGCAAGACCGAAGCAAGCCCTAGAATCTGAGTTCTCAGTTTCTTTTTAAACTGATATTGTCGCTCCTGCCTTATAACGCCATCTATCATCTGTGACATGTTCTCAGGGATTTCGACATTATGATAGTCATTCCTAACGATATCTATGGATTTTAACTTTAGTTTACTCATTTTCGCCCACCTTTTCACTTGAATCAAATTGTATCCTTAACAAAGTCAATGCCTTATATAGCCTTGTTTTTACTGTATTTATATTGAGGTTCAACACCTGTGCAATGGTTTCAATTTTCAGCTCCTCAAAAAAACGCAGATGCAAAATACTCTTGTACTGTAATGGCAAGTAATCCAATATTTCTGAAACTTCCATTTGCTCTAATATCTTGTCATCTGAAATCAATAAATCACTTAAAGTTTCATCTGTCATATCCACTATTTTCTTTTGCTTTCTTAGATGATCTATTGCAGTATTAATAAGAATTCTATAAAACCATCCCCTTAACTGGTCTTGGGATTTTAGGGTCCCGGAACGCCTTAGAGCCTTAACGATACTGTCTTGGATAACATCTAGTGCGTCCTCTTGGTTTTTTGTGTAGCTATAAGCAAGGCGATATATGGCTTGCTCATTTTCTCTTATAAAAATTTCAATTTGCTGGTAATACTTCTTCATTTAGATACTCCTATTTTGCATTGACTTGTAAGCTTACATCACTTAGACGTTTATTATCGCCAAAAAGTTTTGCAAAAACAACATTTGAGCCACCTTCGATGTCTCAAACCAATTTTCGCTGATGCTGTTTGAGATTAAACATTTCTCGTCACAGCTTTCGGCTCAAATTTTGTTGTATATAACAAAAAAAACACCAGATTAATTGATCTGGTGTTGTATTTCACTCTAAATATTCAGGTCTTAATTGCATTTTAATCAGTCACCTTGTGGTTCTATTGCCTGATGTGCATCTAATCTTACGGTTTTAGTTATCTTATGGTTTTAGTTGCCTTGTGGTTTTACTCTGATTTTCTCACGACTTTCCACTAAAAATGTGTAGAACAAGATCCAAACAATCGTAACAAAATTTAAAATCATAAAGGGTGCAAAGGCTGTCGCTGGAACACCTGTAATGGCAAGTATGATAATAGCATTTACATTCCAAGGCATTAAGGGCGCTATGGCCGTCCCAGAGTTGGCGATGATGGCCGCTAAGTCAGCTGCATCTAGACCATGGTCTGCAAATGCCTCTTTTAGATTTCGACCTGGAATAATAATGCCAACAGTTTGATCGCAAGTTAGAGCATCTAGTCCGATGCTCAAGAGGCTCGTTCTTAAATAAAGAGCCGTTTTAGTTGGTGATTTAAGTGTTACGAATTTTACCAATGGATTGATCCAGCCACATTTTTCAAAAATTGTGCTCATGGAAATCCCCCCCATAACGATAAAGACAACCTCAATCATCGACCTTGCGCCACCGATTTGAAGTGACTGAATCAGTTGCGCATCACTGCTTGTATGGAAGCCATTAAACATATATGAGAAAAGTTCAATCAAGGAAACATGCTGAACACCTATAGCTATCAGCATACTGGTGATTACGCCAAAACCTAATGTGACATTGGATTTATAACCCTTTAAGGATAAAGCAAGAACCCCAATAGGAACGATGAAAAACCAGCCAGAAATATAGAATGTATTTGATAATATGGTTTTATATTCTAAAATTGAAGCCTCCGTCAACGTGGACTTCACATTAATACTCATCAATAGATAAAAAATACCTGTTATGACCATGGCCGGCAGCATTTGTTTCAATGTTTTTATAAAATAGGCCTTAAAACTAACGCCTACAGTTTCTAAAGTGAAATTGACCAGAGCCGAAATTGGCGACAATCGGTCCGCCACATAAGCACCTGATAAAATAACCCCCAACAATAGAACTTTAGGCATCCCTGCACTAATGCCCAAGGAGAAGATCGCCACCCCAATGGTACTTAATGTGCCAAGGCCAGTCCCGATAAATAGTGCAAAAATACCCGTTACCAAAAAAGCAAACAAGATAAAATTCACATGATTGACGATTGAAAAACCGTAGTAAATTAGAGATGGTACTATACCAGATGCAATCCATAAGGCCACATTAATACCAATCATAAATATAACAAAATAAATCGATTTGACACTATTAATGCCTTCAAGGGCGTATGAAAGTGTCTTTTTTACCTTAATGCCCTTTGCATTTAAGATCATGCTTGTGATCAACAGGGTCGTCACAAATCCAAAAAGCAAAGTGACCCCCATGCTCAAACAAGCGACAATACTGGCAATAAACACGAGTGCAATCGTTATACCCCATTTGTAATGGATCATTTTTCCCCTCCATTTTTGATGATTTCAACTCATTATAACAGAGAAAGTTCGACATACTAAAGGTCTTTTCATTAATATTTAAAAAAATTTATCCCGGTATTCTTTAAGAAAAAGTCACATTTTGAATAAAAATTCTGTTTTTTCTATTGACATCATGTAAAAAACCCAGTAAGATAGTGAACAATACAAGAAAAGAGGTTCGCTTTATGAATAATTATACATTTTCATCCTCACAATTTCATCATCATCACAGATCAGGGATTTATCATCCGATGAATTAATTTCGTCGTAGGTAGAGCCCTATTCGTTATTCTTACTGAATTGGGCTTGTATCTATGATGATCGAATATATAACGAGAGTCATATAGGCTAGTCCTATATGGCTCTTTTTTTTATACCTAAATATGTATTTAATGACAATACCCGACTTATGGAGGTCAAAATATGAAATCAAATTTGCTTATTATCAATCAAAACAAATACGCCATGCAGGCGTCCTTAATGAAACTGTACGCACAGTACGGATACAGACAGCTCTCCATACCAGCTTGTGAACAGCTTGCCTATATCTCAGAACTAGACCAGCAATATCCCATTAACACACAAGTGAAATTCATGGATCAATCAGGCGAAATTTTCTATCTCCAAAATGATCCTACCATTTCCGTTATGAAGATGCTCAGACTATCTTCTGCAACAAATATAGAGCAAAAGATATGCTACTATGCACCCACCTACAAGTGGGGACACCGTCAGCTCAATGAAGAAACCCAGGTTGGTATAGAGACCCTGGGAAAGGATACCTTAATCCACGACCTTGAAATCATCGTCCTTGCCGTTAAATCCCTTAAATTGTTCACAAAGGATGTCATGATTGATATCGGAGATGTCAGCTTTTTGGAGACAATCTTAAAAGCAATGCCATTTGATGTGTTGCAAACAGAAGCCATAATAAAAGCACTCCCCTCCAAGAATATGATGACTTTAAAAACACTGGCTATTTTTAAAGATACAACAGATGATCAATGGAGGCTTCTGAAAGCACTTTTTAAGCTCTTTGGTCCCACAGAAACCGTTCTAAAACAAGCACAAATTTTAATAGAACAAATTAATTTTAAATCCCAAACATTAAAAGACCAATTGGTCTCCATACTCAAACAAATTGAAAATAGAAGTAAACTACTTGAGGCATATGGCTTAATTGAAAACACACAGTTGGATTTCACACTGAAACCAGAACTCAATTATTATAACGGATTGGTCCTTAAGGGCTTCATCAAAAATTGTCCATCCGAGGTTTTAAACGGTGGCCGTTATGATCAACTCAGTACCGAATTTGGAAAAGCAAATTGTGCAGCAGGCTTTGCACTTACACTTGATTTATTAATGAATTATACGGAGGTAAAAAAAATGACACGTAAAAACAGCTTATTACTACTTGAATCCGAGCTCTCCCAAAAGGGCATTGAATATGCAGAATACTATCGCCAAAAGGGCTTTGAAGTCAACTTAAGAACTTACAAAACTGAGAAAGATGCCATTGACCTTGCGTCAAAAGAAAACTTTGAAAAGGTGATTTTATTCCAAGATACTGCAGCTAAAATAATTGACATCAGAAAAAACAACGTTCAGAAAATGCCTTATTCGGCATTCGAACAGTATTTGACCGTAGACGAACTGGACAAGAGTATCCACTAGGAGGAGGCAGACTATGAACTCAATTACTTTTGCACTTTCAAAAGGCCGAATTGCCGAAGCTTTTCTTAAGGCTTTCAAGGCTGAAGAGGCAATGAACTCCAGAAAGCTCATCGTACAAGTCGGCAATATAAAAATGATCATGGTGAAGCCAGTAGATGTTCCTACCTATGTTGCAAACGGCATTGCCGATATAGGTGTCGTCGGAAGAGATGTCATACTGGAATCTGGCGAATCCTTTTATGAACTCTTGGAATTCCCCTTTTCCAAATGCACGCTTTCCATAGCGGGATTTGATAAAGAAATGAATCTTGATGGTCCAATGACCATTGCCACGAAATATCCAAATATCTGCAAACAATATTTTCCCTTATCCAAAACGATTTATTTAAACGGCTCGGTTGAACTCGCACCCATTTTAAATTTATCGGATGTCATCTTCGACATCGTCGAAACCGGCACAACACTAAAAGAAAATGGGCTCTCGATTATCAAAGATGTTTTAACGATTAACCCCGTATTAATCGCCAATAAATCCAGCTACAAATTCAACCAACCCCAAATTGACCATATTATTGACCAATTAAACATGTGAGGTGACTTTATGAATGACTTAAAAACAATTATAAAACTTGATGCAAACGAACTTGCCTACCCCTTGACTGAAACTCAAATTGAAGCACTGCTTGCTGAAATCGACCTTCAAGCCCTAAACCGTTATCCGGATGCAGACGCAACAGCGCTTATTGAAGCTTATGGCAATTATATAGGCTTACCTGAAAATCAAATCATCGCAGGAAACGGATCAGATGAAGTCCTGGATTTAATCTACAAGACCTTTACAACACCAAAAGATCTCGTGGTTTCAATTGACCCATCCTTTGTTATGTATGAGACCATGGCATCAATTTACAAATGCGAATTTAGACGATATCAGCCTGAAAAATACTATACACTAGATGCGACCAACTTCGTGGAATATTTAGAAATTCTTAAGCCAAAACTCGTTTTTATCTGCAACCCCAACAATCCCACTGGGGCATTGATCCAACCAACGGTCCTAATCGAAATCGTTAAGTCTACTAAGGCCATCGTTGTCATTGATGAGGCTTATGGCGAATTCATTTGCGAAAATTATCAAGACTATTCTATGCTTCAAATGCTTGATGAATTGCCCAATCTCATCGTCCTTAAAACCCTGTCTAAAGCATATGGTTTAGCTGGTCTTAGAATTGGCTTTGGTATGTCAAACGCGGCAAATATTGAGAAGCTATACCAGTGTAAATATCCCTATAACATTAGCAAACTTTCTCAATCACTAGGGATCGCACTCATGAAAAAGGATTTCAAGGAGACCCTTGATCTCAACAGACTTCAAATCATTAAAAACAGGGACAAGCTCATTTCAGAACTCAAAACATATGACGCATTGGATGTATATGACTCTTATAGTAATTTCGTATGGATGAAACTTAACGCTGAGTTAATTTCAAGAGATACATTCATAGATGCACTCGTGGACAGGGGAATCAAAATCAGACAGTTCTCACAAAGCTATCTAAATGATTACTTTAGAATTACAGTGGGTACCGAATTTGAAATCAAACAGGTCCTCAATTGCATTGAGACATCTTTTAACTTAGATGAGGCGGTGGGCCAATGAAATTCACCAGAAAAACTTTAGAAACACAAATTGAACTAGATTTTGAACCCTATGGCAGCGGACAATACAGTATCACTACGCCAATCCCCTTTTTCACACATATGCTAGAACAGTTTGCAAAACACGGACGTTTTAACCTCACATTAACCGTAACCGGCGATGATCCCCACCACATTATTGAAGATGTCGGCATATTGCTTGGCAAGGCCTTTAATGATAGCCTACCGGATAAAACAGGTATTGAACGCTTTGCAAACAGTTTAATTCCAATGGATGAAGCCCTCATACAAATTGCCATTGACCTTTCAGGCAGAAGTTATCTCGCCTTTGATGTCACATATCCAAATCACATTACAAGTGGCTTTGAAACACAGTGGTGCTTGGAATTCATGACGGCATTCCTTCAAAACGCGAAAATGGCACTTCACATTAAGAGTCTTGCCGGTTTAAGCACTCACCATATTTTAGAGGCAATCTTCAAAGGCACAGCCATCACAATTAGACGTGCACTAGCCGTTACAGGCGATTCACTTCCAACCACAAAGGGGGTATTATAGATGACCATCATTATTGATTACGGCGTCGGCAACATTTTTAATGTTCTAAACGCCTTTAAAAAAATGGACCCTGAGACCAAACTCTCATCTGTTCCAGCTGAGATATTAGGGGCATCACATATTATCTTACCCGGCGTTGGGGCATTTGAAGACGCAATGAAAGCCCTCAAGCAACTCGGACTTGATGCGGTTATTAAGGAAGCCGTTTCAAAAAAAATACCGGTTTTAGGCATATGTCTTGGCATGCAATTACTATATGAAAAGAGTCTAGAAAATGGAGAATGGGATGGCCTAGGCTTACTCCCAGGCACTATAACTCGATTTGATCCAAAACAAGTTGAAACAATCCCTCATATGGGATGGAATGACCTGATTTTCACCAGGGTTTCCCCTTTTACAAACCTTGAGGGTTCTGCCTATTTTGTTCATTCCTTCCTAGCACCTGAAGACGACGATTTGGTCTATGCCTATTCAGAATACGATAAATGCAAAGTGCCTGCAATTGTAGGAAAAGACAATGTCTACGGTATGCAATTTCACCCTGAAAAAAGCAGTGCATTGGGTGCAAGTCTCATTGAAAAATTTTATGATTTAACCAATATTAAAGCTTAGACACAGGAGGTAACATGAGAATTTTCCCGGCAATTGATATCAGTGGCTCAAAATGTGTAAGACTCACACAAGGCGACTTTAATCAAAAAACAGTGTATTATGACAATCCACTAGACGCAGCAAAATTTTGGGAGTCACAAGGTGCAAAAGATATTCATATTGTAGATTTGGATGGTTCTTTAAACGGTCAATTTGTTAACCTAAGTAACCTTCGTGAAATTTCTAGAGCAACGTCGCTGAAAATACAGTTCGGTGGTGGTATTAGGTCCTTAAAAGATGTAGAAACCCTAGTTGAAAATGGTGTCAGCCGCATCGTCATAGGGTCCTTGGCCTTAAAAGATTTAAATACCTTTAAGACCATACTTGACCTCTATCCATCCCAGATTGTTTGTGCAATTGATTTTAAAAACGATTATGTCATGACAGAAGGATGGCAACAAGAAAGTAAAATCAGCCTCAACGCCTTTATCAAAACCATTTCAGATATTGGTTGTCAGTCCCTACTGGTCACAAACATCTCCAGAGACGGTATGATGACCGGTCCTGATGTCGAAACCTATAAACGCATAAAATCACTCACCACGGCTGAAATCATAGCCTCAGGCGGTGTCAGTTCACTAGAGGATCTAAAGGTCCTTAAAGCACTTGATATCCCATCCGTTATCGTCGGAAAAGCCTTTTACGAAGAAAAATTTACCTATAAGGAAGCCCTAAATGCAATAGGAGGTACATCATGCTAGCAAAGAGAATCATACCCTGTCTGGACATTAAAGCGGGAAAAGTGGTTAAAGGTCAACAATTTGAAAATGTTGTCACCATCGCCGATCCACTTGAAATTGCAAAATATTATAGCGATACTGGCGCTGATGAACTCGTATTTTACGACATCATGGCATCCACTGAAAATAGGGGACCCTTTCTAAATCTCGTCTCTGAAATCGCAAAGACCATAAATATTCCCTTCACTATTGGGGGTGGGGTTAAGACCATAGATGATTTTGATGCCCTATTAAAATCCGGTGCAGACAAGGTTTCCATAAATACTCAAGCCTTTTTAAATCCAGAATTAATCAAAGAAGCCAGTCTCAAATATGGCGCTCAGTGTGTGGTCCTTTCGGTGGACATAAAAAAAATGGATGATAAATATATTGTCTTCACCCATGGCGGACGTACGAACACGGGTAGAGAGGCACTTGACTGGATTCTAGAGGGTATCACTTTAGGGGCTGGCGAACTCTGTATCAATTCAATTGATGCCGATGGTAGTAAAAAGGGCTTTGATATCCCATTACTCAAGGCTATTTCTGAAGCTGTTAACGTTCCAATCATAGCATCTGGTGGTGCTGGCAATAAAGAAGATTTTGTCAAGCTCTTTAAGGAAACCAAGGTTTCAGCAGGATTGGCAGCCAGTATTTTTCACACTAAAAAAGTCAGTATTCCAGAAGTTAAGTTTGAGCTAAAACGCGAAAATATCCCTGTAAGAACTTATTTTGCCCCCCTTTTTACAAGTGACCTCATACCGGCAATTGTCCAGTCAGCAAAGTCGAAAATCGTACTGATGTTGGCTTATGTCAACAAAGAAGCACTTGAAAAGTGCATGTCCACTGGCTATACTCACTTTTATTCTAGAAGCCGTAAATCACTTTGGTTCAAGGGTGAAACCTCAGGTAATAAACAGGCCTTGGTGGACATAAGGTATGATTGTGATCAAGATACCCTACTCATGCTTGTCAATGAAGAAGGTCCAGCTTGTCATACTGGTGCTTATTCCTGTTTCAATCAAACACCTGAACCTAGAAGCGTCTTTAATGCTTTAATGGCCGTTATTGAAGATCGAAAAGCAAATCCAATCCCTAAGAGTTATACCAACTATCTCTTCGAAAAAGGTATCGATAAAATCCTAAAAAAAGTAGGAGAAGAAAGTGCAGAGGTAATCATTGGCGCTAAGAACTCAAGAGAAGAACTCCTCTATGAAATGGCAGACCTCTTCTACCACAACCTTGTGCTCTTGGCTAATCAAGATATTCCAATGGAGGCACTTGAGGCAGAATTACAAAAACGCTTTAAATAATTTTTGAGGATTGTTAAGGTTTCATTGACTTTTCAGATGTGTTTAAGTACCATGAAATGGAAGACATATTCTGGAGAGTTCAAATGACCTTAATTGACCCAAAAAGAAAGAAAAAAGCCTATTGGATTATCATGAGTCTCATTATAAGTGTTATCTATGCCATATCAACAAATATACCGCTTTACACCGCAATTTTAGCAACTGTCATCATTGCATTTATCATGAGTGACCACAAGTCTGAGATTCCTTCTTTGGTCTTTCATAATTTAAAGGCTATTCGCAAAACCATTATTTTGCTTTTTTTAATCAGCATCACCTTGCCCTTAATGATGGGTTGTGGTGCATTGCCAACATTTATTGTGATGTTTTCTGAACTCATGATTGGCCAAAATATCTTACTTGCTGCCTTCATATTGGCAACCATGCTCTCATTACTTCTGGGAACTGCCATAGGCACTTTAACAATTTTAATCCCCCTCTTCATGAGTCTGGCATTTCAAATGGACATTTCCCTGCCTATGCTCACAGGGGCACTCCTTTCAGGCGCTTACTTCGGTGATCGTACATCACCACTGGCATCTGGCCTTCATTTGGCCTCCACTGTAACCGATACTGATTTTCGTAAAAACATTCCGCTTTTACTTAAGAGTTCTGTCATTCCTTACAGCCTCACCCTAATACTCTTTTTTATTATGGGAAGGCCTTTTGTGATAGATGCCAATATGCTCAGTCAAAATCAAATAATCATGGATGTCTTTGTAACCAAGTTTTATTTGCTCCTACCGCTTGTTATGATGATTGTGCTCCTGATTTTTAAGGTGCCTATCAATAAAGTCTTATCATTGGTAGCCATAACTTCCGCCTTCCTGCTCTTATCCAAAGGTGGTGGTGGTCTGGAGTTACTAAAATTTATGTATTATGGATACCATACCGATCACGCAGTTTTGAGTTCAATGCTTAAAACAACAGGCTTACTTGGTATGATTAACGTTTTACTGGTTATCCTTTTTAGTGCTTGTTTAAATGGTATTCTGGAAGCTGACGCCCTTATTGACGTAATCATAGAACCCTTTATGAGAAACGTTAAATCCGAGGCATCACTGATTCGCAATACAGCGCTTCTCGGCCTTATACTCTCTATGATTACATGTTCTCAAGCCATGACAGCAATGGTCACTGGCAAGTATCTAAAAGGTAAATATGATGAAATGAACTTGCCGCGTGAACTGCTTGTTATGGCCATAGCCAACGTTGGGTTAAATGTTGTTGGCCTGATACCGTGGAATGTAAATGGACTTGTCATTCGGCAGCTTACAGGCATATCCGCAGTTCAATATGTACCGTTCTCGTTCTTTTTGACTTTGTTGTCATTATTTAC
>NZ_JBVBZF010000065.1:0-14113 GCF_057447755.1 Fusibacter sp.
AAGAGTTCGATATATTGACAGCTTTTTTGTTGGTATTTCGACTTCATTATCAATAATTATTTAAGGAGGGTTAGTAAATGAAGCATCAACCACACCCAGGTTACGAAATGCTGTGGGGTGTCCATATGGGGTTGGACGGCAAAAGCGAAGGTAATCTTGGAAATGTTATTCGAGAACTCATGTTGAATTTCAAACTACCAGAAGGATTGGAGATGTTTGATCTCATGGTTC
This sequence comes from Fusibacter sp., assembly GCF_057447755.1. NCBI lineage: Bacteria > Bacillati > Bacillota > Clostridia > Eubacteriales > Fusibacteraceae > Fusibacter > Fusibacter sp. The sequence continues at coordinate 232 of NZ_JBVBZF010000065.1, forward strand.
CAGGCCTTAAGGATGCCCCAGATGTACCCATTAGAGTTTATCGCAATATAGGGGCAAAAAAAGCACCACTTGTGATCAATATCCACGGCGGTGGTTTTATCACGGGTGACCTTGATAATGACAATATCCGTGCCTCTTTAATTGCAAAAAATGTCTCTTGCACTGTAGTTTCAGTAGGATACCGTCTTGCACCTCAAAGTGTCTTTCCTGCACAGATTGAAGACTGTCTTGCTGCACTTAATTATGCACTTGACAACTCAGAATCACTTGGGATCGACACTGAAAAAATTGGTGTTTTCGGTACCAGCGCAGGGGGCTGTATTGCTGCAGGTCTTTGCCTTTACCTAAGAGATCATAAGGGGCCCAAGATTTCAGCACAAGTCTTAAACTTCCCTGCACTTGACTATCTCCAAACTTCATTATCTGCACAGCAAAACTTTGACAATGCTCCTCTCGTTAAAGGAGATGGTCTCTCTGGTGTTTGGGTACATTATCTTGGTGGTTTTGATGGTTCACTGCCTTCCTATTATGCAGTACCTGCACTTGCAAGAGACTTGTCAGGATTGCCTCCTACATGTATGATTGTTAATGAATACGATCCATTACGAGATGAAGGCATCGATTATGCGAGAAGACTCATGGCATTTTCTGTACCAACAGAGCTATATTGCATGCCAAGAGTACCACACGGCTTTGATCTAGTGCCTGCCCCATTAACCGATTGGATTCGAGAAGCAATGTATCGTACATTCAAAAGAGAATTTGGCATGCTCTAATGCCTTAGGAGGTTAATAATGAAAACTATAAAATGGCTAGATGCGAATTTTGAAAGGGTCACTTTAATGATTCTTCTAGCTTTAATTTCATCCTTGCTCATGCTTCAAATCGTAATGCGCTATTGCTTTAGCAGTGCATTGCCTTGGGCAGAAGAACTTGCACGATACGGCTTCGTGGCTTCAGCTTATCTGTGTATGGGCTATTGTATTAAAGAGGGTTTGCTCTTCCGAATCGATTCCCTTTTTAAGCTTCTCCCAGCCAAGCTTCAAAAAATAGTAGATGTCATCATGTGGCTTATCAGCTTAGTTTTTTTTGCATACTGTGCGGTCCAGTCTGTTAAAGTTGCTTTCCTTGCTGCAGAATCAGGTATGTTGAGTCCTGCTCTGGAAATGCCTGTGTATTACTTGTATATCGTGGCAACCCTTGGCTTTGCGCTTGCAGTTTTGAGAATCACACAGCACCTCATTAAAATTGTAAAATGCGAGATCACATATGGTGTCAAACTAGAACCTGAACTCGTTGAGAAAGGAGCATAATTGTGTTAGTAACAATTTTAATCGTCTTTATCGGTTGTCTCCTTATTGGATTTCCCATTGCCATGGGAATTGGTTTTGCAACATTCTTACCAGGAATTATAAATCCACATTTTGCAGCGAACTCATTGTATGTATTACGCGCAATGGTTGGCGCTGTTGATAATACGCCTATATTGGCAATTCCACTATTTATGTTGTCTGGTATCATCATGGCTCAAGGTGGTATATCGGAAAAGCTCTTCAATGTATTTGCTTACTTTGTTGGTAATCGTACCGCTGGGATGCCAATTGCAGTTGTCATTACAGCTATGTTCTATGGTGCCATTAGCGGCTCTGGTCCTGCAACAACTGCTGCAGTAGGTGCAATGACCGTACCCATTTTGGTTTCACTAGGGTATGATGTCGTCTTTTCAGCTGCTCTAGTGGCTGCTGCAGGTGGTATCGGCATTATCATTCCACCAAGCATCCCATTTATCATGTATGGTATGATGACCGGCACATCTGTAGGTGCACTTTTCACAGCGGGCTTTATACCTGGGATTATGATTGCTGCAATGCTTATGATTTATGTATATATTTATTGCAAGATTCATGGTGAGGATAAAGAAAAAATCGCTGAAAACTACAACAAGTTGCGTTCTAAAGGACTTCTCCAAATATTTAAAGATGGATTTTGGGCACTCATGACACCCGTTATTATTCTTGGTGGTATTTATTCAGGAATTGTAACGCCAACTGAAGCGGCTGTTCTTTCTGTGTTCTATGCATTATTTGTAAGTATTTTCGTTTACAAAAATGTAAAAGTAAAAGATATTCCACAGTTTTTAGATGGTGCCATCAGAGCATATGCACCCATTGCATTGTTACTTGGATTTGCAATTGCTTTTTCAAGGGTTTTAACATTACTAAAAGCACCTGCAATGTTGGCAGAGTTCTTTACCTCTAACTTATCCAGTGGTGTTTACTTCCTACTAATCTTCAACTTTATACTCTTAATTGTTGGTATGTTTATGGATGCAGGACCAGCTGTGGCTATTATTTCACCCATGCTCGTGGCCGTCCTTACTCGATTCCACATAGATCCAGTGCAATTTGGGGTTATTATGGTTTTCAACCTCGCAATCGGGTTTATATCACCACCATTTGGCCTCAATCTCTTTGTGGCCAGCTCAATTTCTGACACTTCAGTTGGTGCAATTGGCAAAAAAGCAATTGCCTTTTGCGCAATCTATCTTATTGCACTGCTGATGATTACTTTCATTCCTAAAATCACTTTATTGCTCATATAAAATCGAACTTCAATCGTCTTATAAAATTACAGGAGGATACAATTATGAACTTAAAAATGAACTCTAAAAGTATTTTGACATTGATATTGATGCTTACAATGATATTTACGATGACAGGCTGTGGCAGCAATTCAACTTCACCCGAAGCTGCAGCAAGTGAAAGTGCACCAGCAACTGCAACTGCAACTGCCCCAGCAGAACCTGCAGAGGCCTCTGTGTTACCCGCTGACGGTCCTACATTCAACTTAATCCTCGGACATGGCGCACCAGAAGAATCTGACGGTCATAGAGGCACACTCTATTTTAAAAAATTGATCGAAGAGCGCTCTGGCGGCAAGATCACAGTTGATTCATATCCAGCCTTCCAACTTGGAACTGTCGGTGAACTCATTCAAAATCAAAAGTCCGGTCAGATTGCCATGACGGTTGGAACCGCTGGTGGCTCAACTTCGAGAGCCTTGGCCTTCCTAGATTTACCTGCACTTTATAACGATATTGAAACAGCCACAGCAGTTGTTCAAGAAGGTACAAAAGCACGTGCCTTAATCGACGAAGAATATGGCAAATTAAACGTTAAGGTTCTAAGCATTATGCCAATCACTTATCGTCAAATTAGCTCAAACAAGGAAATCCGTAGCTATGAAGATCTTCAAGGCCTTGATATCCGAACTATGGAAAATCCACTTCATATGATGTTCTGGGAGGCTGTTGGTGCTAACCCTACACCACTTCCATTTAGTGAACTCTATATCGCTCTACAGCAAGGTCTTGTTTCTGCACAAGAAAATCCACTGGATACCATTTACAACAGTAAAATTTATGAGCAACAAAAGTACCTGGTTAACTCAAATCACGTTATGTTTTTCAACGCTTACACGATAAATATTGATACATGGAACAGTATGCCTGAGGCCTACCAAACGCTCATAACGGATACGATGAAAGATGTTGACAAATGGACGCGTGAAACAACAGATGCATCTCAGAGCAATTTACAAGCTAAACTTCAAGAAGCCGGCCTTGAAGTAATCAACTTCACGGATGCCGACTTTGTAAAAATGAAAGAGGCCGCAGCACCTGTTTATGCCGAAGCGAGAAGCCTATGCGGCGATGAGGTTATTGATGAAATTCTAGCGACAATAAACAAATAGAAATACCCCTTTCTTATTGAAATAAAAAAAAGATGGTGATATCCGCTCACCATCTTTTTTTATATCTATAAAAGTGATCTGTCCAATTAATGTCCCGCATGTATCTTGACATAATTTTAAAGTGTGTTATAGTTTATAAAACAATTACAGCTATAGACCTTTTAAATACAAGATATAATCGAAAGGATAATCCATATGTTCAGCAGTTCAAACTTGAATCATACTGATTCCAAAACGCAAGAATTTACCCTCTTAAATTCATCAAATCAATATCAAAAGCACCTTCAAGAAATTCAAAACTCATATGATCGCAATACAATTAATTCAAAGCCTGATAGCGATGGCATTATAAGCGCCTTTAAACTGGTCACTGAAGAATATGCCATTTTCTCTGAGACAAGTGAAATCATAACGTTTGATTCAGAATCAGGTCCCCAAAAAGTGATTAAGCTCATCCCAATTTTGTCCGATGCTGGTATTCAGATACAAGGCATTAGATTGAATCATGATAACTCGACGCTTGAAATGGGCTTTCAAAATGCAGATTTAAAATATAAGGCGATACTCATTATAGAAGCAATCGGTTTATAATCAATTCAAATTGGCTATTGAAACCATGAAAAAATAATGACCATTAAAGGAATGCTCATTATGCTCAGCAATGTTGTGAAACTCAACAATCCTGCGGCATAATTTGCGTTCTTTTTATGTTTTACGGCAAACATGGTTCCAGTTGAAGCAATTGGGCAAGCGGTTGCAATTAAAACAATCGTCGGAATGAGTCCCGATAGATTAAATACCTTGAAGATCAAAATCATCACAAGTGGTACTAGGAGTAACCTCAAAAAGGCAACATAATACACGCCTTTATTTTTGATAATCTCCACAAATTGGCTTTTAAACAAAGTTGCACCAACAATAAGCATTGCAAGAGGGGTATTTACAAGGGCTATACTCTGCATTGGCTCTAAAAATATTTTGGGTAGTCTGATCCCCGTAATAAAAAAACTTAAGCCAATTAATATGGCAATTATGTTTGGCGATCTCAATATGGTCAAAATATCCTTTTTCCTTACGGCCCCTGTCATCAAGGCAACACCATGGCTCCAAACAAAGAGATTAAAGACGGTCAAGTAGGCTGTTACATAAAAGACACCTTCTTCGCCAAAAGTTGCAAAGAGAAGTGGAATGCCCATGTTGCCACAGTTCGAGTAAACAGTGCCCATGCGCTCCACTTGAAAATCTTGGTTACCCTTTTTTTTAATGGCTACCACTGAAATGATAATGGCAACAAAATGACTGACCACAGAAAGTGCAATTGCCATCAAAAGGCCCTGAAGTTTATCTGAGCTATAGTCTACCTGGTATGAAACCACGATCAATATTGGTGTCACAACCTGGAGTAAAATATCCGTTAACGCCTTATTGCCCTCATCTGTAATAATCCTTGTGGCAGAGCCCACCATCCCTACAGACATCATTATAAACATTTTAAGAATCATCGTCCCTATGATCACTGCTTGTGCCATCTTAACCTCTTTCTATGAAACCGAACCACTTAAACTAAGTAAATACCATATAAAATTAAGGCTGCTTACATCATGTAGATCGATTTTTCACTCATTTTTTGTATTAAAAAAGTGTACGCAATGTACACTTTATTTTGTCTCACTATTTTCTAATCCCATTGCTGCAGAGATGTCTTTGGCAAGCTTAGTGACGATTTCAATTTTCTCTGTTATGAGCTCATCCATGAACCTTACAGATGGTCCTGACATTGAAACCGCAGCGATAACTTTTCCCTTTGCATTGAAAATGGGTGCGGCAATACCGATCAGTCCCTCTTCACGTTCGCCGATGCTCAAGGCATAGCCACTATTCTTGACTTTTTGGAGTTCCTCTTTCTTTGGCCAGCCTTCTTTGTCAAATGGCTTCCATTCCTCAGGGGTCATAAAAGCCAAGAGTACCTTGCCTATGGCCCCTTTGCTCATGGTCACGCAATCGCCAATATCAATTACATGTCTTAGGGCTTTTGTCGACTCCATTCTATCAATACACAGTTTGCAATCATCCGCTTGAATGTAAAGACCAATATTCTCGTTGGTCTCCTGAAAGACCGCCTGCATATAAGGGTGTGCCACGTTCTTAAGGTGCTCTTTTGCATCAATTTGATTTAAGTTTACCAATCGATTTAATTGGCTTCCCAAATAAAAACGCTTACTTTCATTGTCTCTATATAAATAATTTCGATTGGTTAAAGTCATCACCAGCCTATAGACGGTACTTGATGACAAATCAATCTTTAAGGCGATCTCATTTAATGTCAATCCATTTTCTACATTTATAAACGCTTCTAAAATATCCAAAGTTCTGTCTACTGATCTATTCTGAACAGATTTATCGGGCATAATTCCTCCATTTTTAATAAGTTATTTAAATTGAGTTCGTATTTGCTCCACCTTATAAAGTAGTATCAAAATCCATAAAATCATATCCTATTATATTATACTACAACTTTTAAGATAGACATCGATAAATGTTCATTGATTTTGTATGAATAATTCAGGCCAAAGCCCTTTTATAAGTGAAACTAACCATTATTTTGTCTTACAGGTGCTTCTCGGATGAGATCAGAAGATTTACCAGCTTTCAGCATATAGCTGTCCACATCGTGTCCAACCAAAGTTCTAACGTGCTTTGCAAGACCAATCGCCTTGTCTAGGTCAACGCCTGTCTCTATTCCCATGAGTTCAAGCATATGGACAATATCTTCAGAAGCGACGTTTCCAGATGCACCTGGTGCATAGGGACAGCCACCTAAACCGCCAAAAGCACCATCGAAACGATTCATACCCGCTTGCATAGCTGCGACAATATTGGCAAGGGCCATACCTCGTGTGTTGTGAAAATGAATATTCCAAGTTACATCAGGGTACTTTTCTTTAAAATAATGGCACTTGTCATAAACTTCTTTAGGACCACCCATTCCAGTTGTGTCCGATAAGGAAATTTCCATAATGCCCAGAGAAACAAACTTTTGAACGATCGGTTCAATTTGCTCAATAGAAATGATGCCTTCAAAAGGACAGCCAAATGATGTTGCAATAGCACCTGAAACTTCAAGGCCATTTGCCTTTGCTAAATCATAAGAAGCCTGAAAAGAATCCATCGTTTCAAGGGGTAAACGGTTAAAATTGCTGATGTTATGTGACTTACTTGCAGACACGGTCAACTTTACCTTTTTAATCCCCGCTTCAATGGCACGTTCTGTTCCTTTGAGATTTGGGACTAAAACACGAAGGTCGACACCCTCTTTGTTTTTAATTAACTTGTAAACTTCAACAGTATCCGCTAAAGCCGGGATCGACTTCGGATGCACCATTGAACCAACTTCAATAACCTTGTATCCTGCTTCAATTGCTTGATCTATCAAATTTGCTTTTTCAATGGCTGAAAAGATCTTTTTTTCGTTTTGAAGACCGTCTCTTGGGCCAACTTCTGCAATGACAACTTCTTTTGGAAAATTCATATAATGCCTCCACTTTCGTCATAAATTATGGATTGCACACCATTGGGCATGCAATTATGTATGTCGCCTTAAACCTAAATAAATATAGAGGTCTATATTTATTTAGACTTAAAACGTTTGGGTTTTTATATTCATTTGAGGATGAGTTGATTAGTAGTTTATTTTTTTGAGATAATCCTTAGCAGTTACAAGACATCTTCTTGCGTGCTCAGCATAGCCAAATTCAGCAACTCTTTTGATGTGTGGCAGTTCCACCGAGAATACAACATCTTTTGGAATTCTTGTAATGATTTCATCGATATTAATGCCGCCTTCACCAACATAATAGCGTTCATCCCTACCTGTAAAAATCAGGCCTTCATCAGTTGTTGGAATTTCTTTAGGGCCATCACATAAGTGAACGAAATTGAACCACTCCTTTGGCAAGCCTTCTAGTTCTTCAAGTTCAACTCTTGATCGATTAAAGTGCAGTGTATCCACCATCAATCCTTTGTTGGTGGTTGGAGTGGATTTCAACAGCTCAACTGCTTGACTCAGGTTTTTAACCCCTGACCAAGTCACAAACTCAAGATCTACATTTAGGCCATATGGCTTTGCAATTTCGCATAGCTCATGAAATTTCTCCGTATATAGACTCTTGTCATTGGTCCATACGCTGGATAAAATACTCTTTGCACCAAGCTCAGCACCTACTTCCATGGCTGGAATATACTGCTTGACGTCAATGTCATTAACAATTCTTGCAAGCTCTATATCATGGACGCCAATGCCTGTTGATTGCATCGCTTTTTTGGTCTGTAAAAGCATGTCCTTCTTGTTTGCCAAATCATAATTTGGTTCCCCAGGCAAGCCCATATAAATTGGCCTTAAACTTACATAATCATAACCGCACATTTTGGCGATATAAATCATTTCAGGCGGCGCACATCCTAAAACCGTCAAATGCGCCAAAGAAAATTTCGTTCCCATAATAACCTCGCTTACAAATCGTCTATTTATTTAAGTTTTCAATGATATGTGTAACGGTTTGAGTCATATGCTCAACGGGCGCCTCAAGGCCAGTCCAAATTTCAAAGGCTTTAGCACCTTGATAAATCAGCATGCCGACACCGTTATGTGTTGTACAACCCACTTCTTCAGCATCCTTTAAGAATCTTGTCTTCACAGGGTTATAAGTAATATCACTTGCTATAATGCCTGGTCTTAATAAGCACTTATCAATAGGTGTAACATCCACATTTGGGATCATCCCAGCACCAGTTGCATTGATGATGACATCACATTCATCTATGGCATTTTTTAAATTCGCTTCGCTTAGTGAAACATACTCAGAACAATGCTTTACACCTGCATTAACTTCAGTTGCCACTTTTTCACCACAATCCGTTGCTTTGTCAAAGATTAAAATCTTACCAGCGCCCTCACTTGCAAGCGTAAATGCAATTGCTCTACCAGCACCACCAGAGCCTAAAAGGATGAACTTTTTACCCTTAACATCACCGATTACTGTCTTTAATGATTCCACATAGCCATAGCCATCTGTATTGTAGCCAATTAACTTACCGTCTACGATTTTAACCGTATTAACTGCACCAATCTTACTTGCGAGTTCATCAATTTCATCTAAGTAACGTAAGACCCTTACCTTATTAGGCTTTGTGACATTACAACCAATAAAGTTCATTCTACGTATACCGTTTAATACATCTTCTAGACCGTCCTTGCCCACTTCAATCGGCAAGTAGAAATTGTCTAAACCCAAATGCTCAAATGTACTGTTATGCATGGTTGGTGAAAATGTAAACGTCAATGGATATCCTAAAAGACCCACAAGTTTAGTGTTTAAAGTAATCATAATTTTAGCCCCCTGAAATTTAGTGGTGATCTCATTTTTTATGTCTCATGCGCATGTATTTTTTATTGATGTATCTCAATCATATTTGAACCTACATCATTATTTTCCATGTTAAATATATATAATTAAATCCTGATCATATAAGACTTCGATTTTATAATGTGTCCCCATAGATCATGCCAATCTATGGGGACCTCCTCACAAGGTTTACACAATATAATATATCCGTTCAATACTTATTTTAGTCAATTTTATCAAAGGTGAAATAAACAGCTTTTTATATTTGACTTTGATTATTTTGCTTCATCTAATGCTTTTAATAAAGCGTCTACTAATTCAGCACCAATATCTTGACGAATCATATCGTATACTGGTTTAGCTGCTTCTTGCATTTTAGCAACTTCTTCTGGCGCTAAATCGATGACTTCAATGCCTTGATCTTTAATAAATTGAAGTGAAGCTTCTGCTTGTCTTCTACCTTCAGCAAATCCAAACTCTTCTGCTTCTTTGAACGACTCATCGATTACAGCTTTTTGGTCAGCAGATAAACTATCATATACATCTTTGTTCATTACAGTTGTGCTGATGAACATGATGTGGTTTGTATTGATGACATATTTTTGTTGCTCATATAATTTTGACGCTACTAATGTTGCATATGGGTTTTCTTGAGCATCAACTAAACCTTGTTGTAAAGCGATATAAAGCTCACTGAATGCTAATGGAGATGGATTAGCACCAAGGTTTTGCCAGAATGCCATGTGGTATTTGTTTTCCATTGTTCTGATGTCAATACCAGAAAAATCTTCAAATTTATTTACAGGAACGTTTGAGCTCATTTCTCTAAAGCTGTCCGGAACCATCATTAATAATTTAAAACCAGCAGCTTCGTATTTAGAAGCAATAAGATCTCTGAAAGGTCCGTTTAATACTTTTCTCGCAACGTCTAAGTCCGTTAAAGCAACTGGCATATCAAATACAGCCAATTCTGGAATAAAGCTTACCATTGGAGCAGTTGTTAAAGTTGCCATAGACAAACTACCAGCTTGTGTTGATTCGATTAATTCTCTATCTCCACCTAACTGTGCATTTGGATATACGTCAACTTTTAAGTTCCCGCCTGATTTTGCTTCAATGATTTCTTTAACTTTGTTTGCTGTTACGCCACCTGGGCTTGTTTCATTTGCGCTTAAAGCAATTTGTAATGTTTTTGCTTCTGCTGGTTGTGCTGCTGGAGCCGCTTCACTTGATTCTGTTGATGATGTTTCTGGAGTGCTTGGTGCTGCTGTCGTTGAATTGCCACATGCTGTTAAACTAAATGCCAAAACAATTACTAACAATAAGCTCATAAACTTCTTCATAATTACTTCCTCCTAAAAATCAATTCAATTTTTAAATCTAAACTACTACAACATCAAACTTACTGCTGGAACAAAGGTGATAATCAATAACGCAATTGCAAAGGAGATGATAAACGGAATCGCCTTTTTCCCCAACTCCATTACAGGCGTATCTACCAGTGGGCTTGCCACAAATAGGTTTACACCAAATGGCGGCGTTACCATACCGATTGCTAAATTGGCAGTCATGATGATACCGAAGTGTACAGGGTCTACCCCTACAGCCACAACAGCAGGTAATAAAATTGGTGCTAAGATTACAATTGCAGGACCTACGTCAAGGAACATTCCCAAGATGAAGAACACGACGTTAATCGCAAGCAACAAGGCTACCGACGTTGAGAATGTACCTGTTAAGAAGTCGCCAATCATCATTGGGGCTCTTAATAAAGTAAGTACACGACCAAATACAGTTGCAAGTGCGATTAAAAGAATCAATGGTCCATAAGAACTGACGGTTTCCTTGAAGATTCCCGGAACATCTTTAAACTGAATCGTCTTGTAGATGAAGAGGCAAACGATCAAGGCATAGAACACTGATACACACGCAGCCTCGGTAGGTGTAACCACGCCACTGTAGATACCTCCTAAAATGATCACCGGTGCTAAAAGTGCCCAGAAACTGTCTTTCATTACGCCAAAGAATCCCTTTGCGCGTAATTCCTTGAGATTTTCATCGATTTTTTCACGGTCTTCGCCATTAATCTTACAATAGATGTAAGCGTAAACCATAAGCGATAAAGCGATTAAAATTCCCGGTAAAATACCTGCTGTAAAGAGCGCGCCAACCGATGTACCAGTTGTCAATCCATACATGATGAATGGAATACTCGGTGGGATAATAACCCCTAAGCTTCCAGATGTTGCTACTAAAGCGGCACTAAATACTTTATCGTATCCAAGAGAAACCAAAATCGGAATTGTCATCCCCCCAACCGCTGCTGTTGTTGCAATACCAGAACCTGAGATTGCACCATAGAACAAGCTGGTGATAATTACCGCAATTGGCATCCCCGCAGTTCTCTTACCAACGATAAAGGCAAACACGTCAAATAAACGCTTTGAAATACCGCCTCTTGCCATAAGTGAACCCGAAAGGATAAAAAGTGGAATTGCAAGCATTGGTGTACTATCAGAACCACTAACCATACCTCTTATGACAAACTGAACGTTTGCCGCAAAACCTGGATCAATGATTGATGGTAGCATTGCCGCAATACCAATTGCAATGGCAATTGGAATACTGAACACTAAACTCGCAACAAATACCAATAAAATTTGAACGATCATCTAATTGCCACCTTTCTCTTGAATTTCTTTATTTTTTAACGCTTTAGTTAGTTTAAATAAGTTTTGAAGACTTCTAATAACAGTCAAGCCAAATCCAACCACAGTTGACGCATAAACAACGTACATCGGCAATTCCATAGCAGGACTTGTTTGTCCACTTGCATAGAGCTTTTGTACAACTTCAACTGAGTTGTAGCAAAGGAATCCAAAGAAGGCTAAAATCACAACTTCAATTACTATGTCTAAATACTCTTGAAGTCTTTTAGGCAGAAACGTCGTTACCGCATCTATCCTCAACATGTTTCTCTTTTTAACCGAATAACTTGTCCCTAAGAACACCGACCAGATAAAGCAATATCTTGTAAACTCCTCAGGCCATGACAACGATGCACTAAATGCATATCGCATTACGATTTGAGTCATCATGACAACTGAAATTAATGCAAGTAGGATTACCAGAATATATTCTTCAAAGTATTCATCCAACCATCTCACTACTTTCATCAGTTTTCCCCCTTCAATTATTTGTAACACACTTTGACACTTTGACACTTTGACACTTTGACACTTTAATACTTTAATACTTTAATACTTTACCGACCTAAATTTTTAACACCGTATTACCCAAATTACTGTTAACAATCATTTATTTGCATTTTATCCAACATTAGGATTTTCTCTTTTGCTGACAAAAGCAACCTGTTAAGGTTGCATTTGTCAATAAGAGGAAACTACTTTGTTGCGACATGTTTCGATTTATGGGCTTCTCCATACATCAACTTACCTTCGATTACATTTTCTTTTGGTGTATAGATATCATTTATATTCCAAATACCATCTGTTGGTACTGGTATGTTTTCCATAGGAACATCGATTAAATAAGGCTCGTTTGAATCAAGCGCTTCTTTTAATACTGTTTTAAACTCATCCGCAGATGTGATTTTCTTGCTCTTAATGCCATATCCTTGAGCCACAACAGACCATTCCGGATTGTATTTCGTGCCATCAGGGCGTTTGAAGATCGTTCCGAATGAATGCTCATAATGCGATGCCGTAAGACCTGCAATTGTTCCGAATGCCCCATTGTTCATCACAACCCAAACCACTGGAATATTTTGTTCAACTGCAGTTGCAATAACAGATGGGTTAGTCCCAAATCCACCATCTCCAACAAGTGTGATCACTTTTTTATCTGGCGCTGCTAATTTTGCCCCTAAGATTGCCGCTGGACCAAAGCCCATTGTTGCAAGCCCACCCGGATGAAGAATTGTACCTGGAATTGTAATTTCAAATTGTTGTCCCATACCGTTTTTATTCCAGCCTACATCAGTTGCGATGATGCCATCTTCAGGGAAGACTTCTCTAACATCTTTTAAGATTCTTTGAGGTGTCATAGGGAATCTGTTATCATTTGAAATTTCAACGTTTGAAGCTTTGAATGCCGCTTTATTTGCTGCGATTTCAGCTCTTAAAGCCGGACGGTCAATACCTTCTGGTTTAAGTTCTTTAGCCGCTTCTAAGATCGCTTCAAGTGCAAGCTTAGGATCTGCAACAGCGCCGATTGCAACCGGATAGTTTCTGCCGATTTCAGCTGGATCCAAGTCGATTTGAATCAACTTGCTGCCAGGGATGTTAAAGGTAACGCCTTTGTACCAAGAGCTTGAATCCGCTTCTGCAAAACGTGTACCCACGCCTAAAATAACATCTGCCTCTGATGCTGTTTTATTTACGTAGTCAAGTCCCCAGAATCCTGTCATACCAACATGTAATGGATGGTTATCAGGAATTGCGCCTTGCCCCATAAGGGTTCTTGTTACCGGAATGTCAAGGAAATCAACTAAATCTGTTAATGCTTTTGACGCTTTTGTATAAATCAACTGTCCACCTGCATGGATCACCGGTCTTTCAGCGCTAATTAACATTTTAGCAATTTCAACTGCCGTTTCTTTTGAAAGTGCAGGCTTCGCAGTAAAAGAAGAATCGTGGAAAGTTCTTTCAAAGTGTGCTGTATCAATACTTCTAGAAAACATATCCATAGGAACAGATATTAAAACG
>NZ_JBVBZF010000066.1:0-13984 GCF_057447755.1 Fusibacter sp.
TCGGCTGATATTGATAAGCCAAACGGCAAGCAAAGAATTAGAGATCGAATTAAGGAAATGGTTATTGAAGTCTTGGAATCAGATGAAGAGACCATTACAGATGTTTATATTCAACCTTTTATTGTTCAGGGCTAAAAAAAAATTAAGATTTGCCGATAATAGTAGTGAGAGTGTATTTTTTATACTATAAGTAGTGTTTTAAATGAAATAACAATAAATCTGCAGAAAAGGGAGGTGAGGATATGTCTGATGTTTTGTCGCAAAATGAGATAGACGAACTACTGGCCGCGCTTAGTACTGGTGAAGTTGACGTTAAGGACATCGAAGAGGAGAAAAAGGAGAAGAAAGTCAGAAAATATGACTTTTCAAGACCTGACAAATTTGCCAAAGATCAGCTTAGAACTCTGGAAATTATTCATGAAAACTTTTCTAGACTCCTCAACAACTTTTTATCAGGTTACCTCAGAACCTATATTGAGGTAGATGTAATATCTGTTCAGAGTTTGATTTATACTGAGTTTAGCAACTCTATTTCAAACCCTGCTATCTTGGGTATAATTGATTTTGCACCTTTTAATGGTCAGATCATTATTGATGTTTCCTCAGATATTGCCTACGCCATGATTGAACGTGTTCTTGGGGGCTCTGGTAAATCACCTTCTTCAAATAAAGAAAGCCGCTCTTTAACGGAAATAGAGATGACTTTGCTTCGAAATATTTTGATCAAATTCATCAACCTCCTAAAAGAACCATGGGGTAATATTGTAGAGCTTAGACCAAAACTGGAAAACATCGAAACCAATTCACAGTTTGCTCAAATTGTTTCCCCAGCAGAATCTATAGCACTTGTAACCTTTAATATTCATATAGGTGATACTGAAGGGATGGTCAATATTTGTATTCCTCACTTCGTAATTGAACCTATACTACCAAGCTTAAGTTCTAGACTTTGGTTTGCAACAAGTAACAAAAAGGAAGTGACTGAGGCTGAGAGAGATGCCCTTGAAACCGGTATCGGTAAATCTATGTTAAGTATGAAAAGTATCGTAGGTGGCTCAAATATCTCTGTTTCAGAACTATTAAATCTTCAAAAAGGGGATATTATTTTACTCAACAAAAAAGTAGATGATCCACTTGAAATATATGTTGAAGATAAACTTAAATTTCATGGTAAACCTGGTATCAAAAAGAAAAATGTTGCTGTAATGATTACAGACGTTATAACGGAAGGGGATGAAATTGATGACTGATATGCTTTCGCAAGAAGAAATAGATGCTTTATTAGGTGGTGGTAGTAGCAGTACATCTGATAATACAGCAGTTTCTCAGCTAACTGAAGAAGAAATAGATGCGATTGGTGAAATTGGTAATATAAGCATGGGAACAGCCGCAACGACTCTCTTTACCTTACTTAACAAGAAAGTAACCATAACAACACCAAAAGTTTCTGAAACGACAATGGAAGGACTTTCAGAAGAATTTATCAGTCCTTCAGTACTTATTAATATTACCTATAAAGTGGGAATTGAAGGCGTAAACTTTTTGATTTTACATGAAAAAGATGTTAAAATTATAACGGACTTAATGATGGGTGGCGATGGTACCAATATTTCAAACGAGCTTAACGACCTTCATTTAAGCGCTATTGGTGAAGCGATGAATCAAATGATCGGTTCATCATCAACATCGCTATCTGAAATGTTAGGTAAAAAAATTGATATTTCACCACCAGAAGCCTACCATGATAAGATTTCAGAGTTAGATTATACGCAATTCGGGGTATCAAAGTCTGATAGAGTGGTTAAAATTGCTTTTAGAATGACAGTTGGGGACTTAATTGATTCTGAAATTATGCAAGTTTTACCAGTTGATGTTGCCAAACAAATGGTGGCTACCATCATTAAGGGTAAATCTGAGCCTGAACCGGAACCTGTTCCTGTTAGTAAACCGCTTCCAAAAATGGAAGAAGAAAAGGTTTCTCCTAAACAAGAAGCACCGAAGCCTCAGTATTATTATGAAGAAGATGACAGAAAATCAAACCTTTCAAATGAAAAAGTAAATGCTATTCCTTTGCAGTTTGAAAATTTTGATGGCAATTCTGCTCAAATGTATTATAATAATGATATAGAACTTATCAGGGATGTTCCGCTTGAAATTACTGTGGAACTTGGTAGAACTGGTAAAAAAATCAATGAAATTCTTGATTTCGGAGTAGGAACGGTTATTGAGCTTGATAGACTTGTAGGGGAACCTTTGGATGTACTTGCAAATGGCAAGAGAATCGCAAAAGGTGAAGTCGTCGTAGTTGATGAGAATTACGGTATCAGAATAACCGATATTATCATACCTAAGAGAATCACTGAATAATTATTAAGGAGGAAACGATATGGCTAATACAATATTAGTTGTTGACGATGCAGCATTTATGAGGATGATGATCAAGGATGTCTTAACTAAGAATGGTTATGATGTTGTTGGTGAAGCAGAAAATGGTCAAAAAGCTATTGAAAAATATAAAGAATTGAAACCTGAACTGGTTATAATGGATATTACAATGCCAGAAGTAGATGGTATTCAAGCTGTTAAGGAAATCAAAGCTTTCGATCCAAATGCTAAAGTTGTTATGTGCTCCGCTATGGGTCAGCAGGCAATGGTTATTGAGTCGATCCAAGCCGGCGCTAGAGATTTTATCGTCAAGCCGTTTCAAGCAGATCGTGTAATTGAAGCCGTTAAAAAAGTGTTAGGATAGGTGATTTACGTGTTTGGCAAATTCACCTATTCTGCCATTCTTTCAAAAAGTTACGAGACTGATAACTTCTGGTTTGCCTTGAAGTATTTTATCGTGATATCAATCTTAATATATTTTTTATGGATATTCTCTAAGTTTATAACTAAAAAGAATTATATCTCTTTGAAAGACCGTAAAGTTAAGGTGTTAGAACGTATAGCCCTTTCAAATGATAAGTTTTTGCTTTTAGTGGAGCTGGAGAATATTTTTTATTTTATAGGGATTGATAAAAATGGTATGTATCTCATGGATAAACGTGATGATTTAAAAATAGAATCATTTTTAAAGGATGAGCAAGCGACTAACAGCAAGTTCGCAGAACAATTAGAAAGACTTTTAATTAAGAAGGATAAAAAAAATGACGATCAGTAAGAGAAACTTAAATAGAATTGATCTACATCTCAAATTGCTGTTATTGTTTTCAATTGTATTTGTATTCATATTTTCTCTAAACGCATCTTTTGGAGAAACAAATATCGGGCTTCCGGATATTAACGTCACTGTGTCAAGTGAAAATGGAGATGTTCAAGTAGCAAATAGTATTCAAATTCTATTGATGCTTACGGTTTTATCTCTAGCACCTTCAATTTTGATGATGATGACGTGTTTTACAAGGATCATTATCATATTGGGGTTCATACGTAGAGCCTTGTCTTTACAGTCAACACCGCCAAACCAGGTATTGATTGGACTGGCTTTATTTTTGACGTTTTATATTATGGCACCTGTTTTCAATGATGTATATGAAAATGCATATCTTCCTATGCAAGAAGGCACTGTAACCTTAGAACAAGCAGTTGATATAGCGAAAGAGCCTTTTAAAGACTTTATGCTACGTCAAGTGAGGTCTAAGGATTTAGCGCTTTTTTTGGATATAGCAGATGTCGATAATATAAGTTCAAACGCAGATATTCCAATGACAGCTTTAATTCCTGCCTTTGTAATTAGTGAATTAAAATTGTCTTTTGAGATTGGATTTCTTATATTTGTCCCCTTTATCGTGGTGGACATGATTGTTGCATCGACGCTAATGGCGCTCGGGATGATGATGCTACCACCAGTTATGATATCGCTACCGATTAAGATATTGCTATTTGTAATGGTGGATGGATGGCATTTAATAGTTGAAAAGATTATATTGAGTATAAGGTAGGTGTGGCAAGTGACTGAAGGTATGATTATAGATTTGTTTTCAGAAACCATTAAGGTCATTCTTCTTCTTGCGGCACCAATGCTGCTAGGGGGACTTCTAATTGGTCTTATCATTGCCATTTTCCAAGCAACGACGCAAATTCAGGAAGCGACACTTGCATTTGTTCCTAAAATCGTTGTGGTATTTTTGATTTTAATTTTAACAGGATCATGGATCATAAATTCCCTTATAGAGTTTACGAATAATGTTTTCAGTATGATTGATTTGATCATTTATTAGTGGGGTTAATCATGTCAATTCCTTTTTTTGATATCATTTTGATATTTGCAAGAATAGCGGGACTCATTTATACGGCACCTATTTTTGGAAGCCGAAA
Organism: Fusibacter sp.; assembly: GCF_057447755.1. Lineage (NCBI taxonomy): Bacteria > Bacillati > Bacillota > Clostridia > Eubacteriales > Fusibacteraceae > Fusibacter > Fusibacter sp. The sequence continues at coordinate 4,318 of NZ_JBVBZF010000066.1, forward strand.
TTATCCAGCGCAAATCAAGATTGGATTTGTTTTATTTTTGTCCATAATTTTATTTCCCCTTATTCAATCCAACATCCTATATGACGTCTCAAGTGCCTATCAAATCTTTTTTTTGATTGTAAATGAAGTGCTCATAGGCGTGTTTATGGGCTTAATATTAACCATGTACTTTGGTTTTATTTATTTTGCAGGAGATTTAATTGATAGGGATTTGGGTTTTGCAATGGTCAACGTCGTTAACCCCCTTGATGAATCTCAGATTGCCATTACATCAAACTTGTTTTATATCTTTGCAATGTTGATATTCTTGCAGCTTAATTTCCATCATGAAGTTATCACGGCACTTGTTGTCTCCTTCGAAAAAATCAAACTGGGAACGCTTTTTTTTAGTGTGCCTTCGTTTGATATATTATTGGATATAGTTGAAGAATCCTTTGTTTTAGGATTTCAGCTTGCATCGCCCTTTGTCATAACCGTTTTAATAGCCAATATCATCTTAGGCTTATTATCAAAAGCAATGCCTGGGATGAATATTTTTATTTTGGGGATGCCATTTAAGATATTTTTTGGTTTTTTACTCTTTATTATTCTAATGCCATATTTTTACGAAATATTTGCTCAAATTTTAGGAGATGGCTTCCGATACATTGTTCGTTTCTTTAATCTATTTTAAATGGAAAAGCTGAGGTTGATATGATATTAAAGTTTAATTTACAGTTATTTTCAGAAGAGAAGACCGAACAACCTACCTCCAAAAAACTCAGTGACGCAAGGAAAAAAGGTCAAGTTGCGCAGACCAAGGATTTACCAGCTGCGGTTGGCCTCTTGGCTGTATTCTTTATGTTGTCCTTTTATGGTCAATATATGGTTGATCAGCTCTTTGGATTTATGCAAATGACAGCTGGATACATGGAATCACCTGAAGCTTTTTTTTCAGGGGGGGATATCAAAAATTATCTTGACGAGACCTTGATGTTCATTTTGAAGGTTTCGTTACCATTATTAGGTGTTGCCCTCGTTACAGGTGTATTTATGAATGTGGTACAAGTTGGATTTTTGTTTACGCTTGAACCCATACAGCCTAAACTCGAAAAATTGAGCCCACTTAAAGGACTCAAAAACATGTTTTCCACCAAGTCTCTTTTTGAACTTGTAAAATCACTTACAAAAGCTTCCTTGTTGCTATATGTGGCCATATCATATGTCAGACAGCATCTTAGAGAGTTAATTTTAGTTTTGGAACTTGAACCTCGACAAACAATTCTTGTCATGTGGAACATCACTTATGGCTTGGTAATTCGATGTGCGGTTTTTCTTTTTATCATCGCCATCTTCGATTTCGCCTATAAGAAATGGAAAAACAACAAGGATTTGATGATGTCAAAGCAGGAAATTAAAGACGAGTACAAGCAAAGCGAGGGAGATCCTCAGCTAAAGGCCAAGATCAAAGAAAAGCAAAGAGCTTTTGCCATGAGCCGAATGATGCAGGAAGTTCCAAAAGCGGATGTTATCATCACTAATCCGACCCATTTTGCGGTGGCACTCAAGTATGACCAGTCAGTCGGATCAGCCCCCCTTGTTATTGCCAAGGGGCAGGATTTAATTGCACAAAACATAAAAAAGGTCGCAGGCGAACATGATATTCCCATTGTCGAAAACAAACCTTTAGCACAATCTTTATATAAAACAGTTGAAATAGGTGAGTTTATTCCAACAGACTTGTATGAAGCAGTTGCAGAGGTCTTAGCATACGTATATAATTTAAAGCAAGAGAAAAAATAATAGGAGGCCTATAAATGCGTTTTAGTGACGTGATAATGGCTTTATTAGTAATTGTCATTATATTAATGATTATTATACCGGTACCATTGGGATGGCTGGATTTTTTCCTGGCATTAAACATTTCATTGGCGCTCACGATATTGGTGCTTTCAATGTTTGTAAAAGAAACACTGGAATTTTCAGTGTTTCCATCGATACTCTTAATTACGACGCTTTTCAGACTTGCGCTTAATATATCAACCACGCGTTATATTCTCTCTACTGGTAAAGCAGGGGAGGTCATTGACACGTTTGGTAATTTTGTTGTCGGTGGAAATGCGATAGTCGGTTTTATCATCTTCCTGATTATCGTCATCATTCAGTTCCTCGTAATCACAAAAGGTTCTGAGCGTGTTTCCGAGGTCGCTGCAAGATTTACACTTGATGCAATGCCAGGTAAACAGATGGCTATTGACGCGGATTTAAACTCAGGCTTGATCACAGAGGCGGATGCCAAAGCCAGGCGAAAAAAAATCCAAAGAGAAGCCGATTTTTATGGGGCCATGGATGGTGCCAGTAAATTCGTAAAGGGAGATGCAATTGCAGGCATTATCATCACGGTAATTAATATTGTTGCTGGGTTTATGCTTGGTGCCTTCTTTATGGGGCTTACGCTGGCGCAATCTATTCAAAAGTTTACGCTTTTAACTGTGGGAGACGGCCTTGTGAGTCAGATACCTGCACTGATGATTTCAGTTGCAACGGGTATTATCGTAACGAGGGCGGCATCTGAGTCTAACCTCGGTACGGATGTCTTATCTCAACTTTTTGCTCAATCAAAGGTCCTCTACATAGTAGGGGCTGTTCTTATGCTTATAGGAATCGGAACACCACTGCCTAATTTCCCCTTCGTCACAATCGGAATTGCAATTATTTTAAGTGCCATTAGATTAACTCAAGATAAAAAAGAACTTGAAGACCAGGCTGAACTTGAAGAAGAACAAGCAGAGGCAAGAGGTGAAGATGATATTCGGAAACCGGAGAACATTATTCCCTTATTGCAAGTGGACCCCATTGAACTTGAGTTTGGTTACGGCATTATACCACTTGCTGATCCAAACCAAGGCGGAGACCTCTTTGATCGTTTGGTGATGATTAGGCGTCAAATTGCCCTTGAAATGGGTGTTGTGGTGCCGATGATAAGACTTCGAGATAATATTCAACTGGACTCAAGTGAGTACCTTATTAAGATTAAAGGAAATGATATCGCAAAAGGCAATATTGTCTTTGACCACTATTTGGCCATGAGTCCAGGTGTTGTCGAAGGTGATATTGATGGTATAGATACGGTTGAGCCTGCTTTTGGGCTCCCTGCAAAGTGGATTCGATCTGATTTAAGAGAGAAGGCGGAACTTTTAGGTTATACTGTGGTAGACCCGTCCTCAGTTATATCGACACATTTAACAGAAGTTATCAAAAAGCATAGCTATGAACTCATCAATAGAGAAGATGTCAAGCAGCTTATTGAAAATATTAAAGAAAATAACTCGGCACTTATTGAAGAGCTCATGCCAAGTCTGATGTCACTTGGTGATATCCAGAAGGTTTTATCGAATTTGTTGAAAGAATTTGTATCCATTAGAGACTTGGTGACCATCTTAGAGACGCTTGCCGACTATGCAAGATCTACAAGAGATGTGAATATACTAACGGAATACGTTAGACAGCGACTCTCTAGACAGCTCTCAAAGACATATTTTCCTTTTGGTAGAGCAAAAGTGGTGACACTAGAGCAAAGTCTTGAAAACATGCTCATGGAAGCCATCGAGCAAAATGAAAATGGCACATATCTCTCAATTGACCCAATGACAAGTCAAAACATCATTACGAGTTTGGCACAAGAGGTTAGAACGCTTATGCAGTTGGGTGAGCAGGCTATCGTTGTGACGGCACCAATTGTGAGATTTTACTTCAAGAGAATGACGGAGCAGTCTATTCCGGAATTAGTAGTTTTATCCTATAATGAAATAGAATCAGATATTGATATACAATCTGCAGGGATGGTGAGTATTTAATGAAAGTAAAGCGCTATTTAGTCAAAGATATGAATGAAGCCATGATTAAAATTAAAAGTGAACTCGGAATGGATGCTGTTATTTTGAATACGCGGAAAATTAAAACCGGCGGATTGTTTAAGTTTTTCAAAAAACCACTCATTGAAGTTGTGGCGGCGATTGATGAACCCTTAATTCAGACTTATTCTGATGTTACAAAACCGCAACCTGTAAAGGAAGAGGTCTTTATTAAGCCTAAGGAAGTTGTGATAGAAAAGCCAGTGGAAGAGGTTAAGCCTCTTGAGGCTGTTCCGTCAATCGCACCTGTCTCCAACAGTGAAGTTCTTGAATTAAAACAGATGGTTACAGAACTCATCAAGAAGGTTGAGAATATCGAACATAAGGCGCCACAGCAGAAGGATATTTCTTATATTGATTTCTTAAAATCACTCGATATTCAAGAATCTATTGCTAAAAAAATCATGGATATCGTTCAGCGACAGATTAGCTTAAACGATAAAAACCAAGATGCCATTTTAAATGCCATGAAGGTCATTACAAAGGAGTATCTTGGCGATATTAGGTCGATTGACACCGACCCGCTTCTAAAGCCAAATATTTATATGTTTTTGGGGCCAACAGGTGTTGGAAAGACAACGACACTTGCTAAAATTGCCGCACGCTTATCACTGATCGAAAATAAAAAAGTGGGTCTAATTACGGCTGATACCTATAGGATTGCAGCCGTAGAGCAATTAAAGACCTACAGTGAAATATTAGGAATTCCACTTGAAGTGATCTATGAGGCAGGTGAGCTTGAAGATGCCCTTCATAAGTTTAAGGATAAGGATTATATCCTAATTGATACAGCAGGAAGAAGCCACAAGAGCAAGGAACTTAAATCAGATTATGACGAACTCGTTAAGTATTTAAAATCTGTTCAAATTTTCCTCGTTATGAGCATGACGACGAGCTTCAAGGATATGAAGAGCATCATCGAGTCATATGGCTTTTTAACAGATTACCGTTTGCTCTTTACAAAGCTTGATGAAGCAACCTCTTATGGAAATATATTAAACATAAAGGTGTTGACTGGAAAGGCCTTATCTTATTTTGCTATCGGACAAAGTGTACCAGATGATATAGAATTGGCAGATAAAGATAGAATAGTGAACTATATTTTTGACAATGATGATGATAATGATAAATAGGATTTTCATGGTGGTGAAATATGATGGATCAGGCACAGAAATTAAGAGATATCGTTCAGGAAAATTCATCTGAATCAGCAAACAAGCATGATGCTAGAATTATTACGGTTTCAAGTGGCAAAGGGGGCGTTGGTAAAACGAACTTCACGGTTAATATGGCCATAGCACTTGCCAAGCTCAATAAGCGCGTAACAATCATAGACGCCGATCTAGGGCTTGCCAATGTTGATGTTCTTTTTGGAATTGTTCCTAAATATAATTTGTCTCATGTTGTAAAAGGTGAAATACCTGTACAAGATTGTATTTTTAAAGGACCCTATGATATTAATATCATATCGGGTGGATCGGGGATTATGGATCTTATAGACTTGGATCAAAATCAACTCGAAAAGTTAATTCATTCCTTGCTCTACTTCAATGATGTATCTGACTACATTCTAATTGATACAGGTGCAGGTCTAAGTAAATCGGTGCTTTCATTTGTGGATGCCGCATCGGATATTATTGTTGTGATTACGCCAGATCCGACATCGATAACAGATGCCTATGCCCTTATTAAGAATATCGTCAAGGAAGATGATAAGAAAATCAAATTGATCATCAATCGCGTGGATTCAAATGAAGAAGGCGATGAAGTGTTTAATAAGCTTGAACAGGCTGTTTCAAAATTCCTAAGTAAAGAACTTGAAAACATGGGCTATATCTTTGAAGACTCTAACTTAAAGAAGGCAGTTAGGAAGCAAATGCCAGTACTTGAGGCTTATCCAAGAGCAATTTCAAGCAAGGGTATTGAAAATATTGCCTACAATCTTGAGAATAACAGCAAGTATGTCAAAAGCGCCCACAGTTTTAAAACGTTTATCAATAAACTAATTAATAAGATTTAGGTGGTTTAAATGAACAATTTCTCTAAATATCTGAAAGTTGCAGATGAAGTAGATATAATGATCTTTAAAGACAATAATGAGTCTATTACGCTCAAATGTTTTGTCTATGAAGTCACCAGTGATTCGCAAATCATTTTATCGAATCCTGTGTTCGAGGGACATCTCTATCCCCTCGATAAAAGTTATGTTTACTACTTTAGATTTTATATAGAAAATATGGGTATGTATTTATTCAAAGGCACTATGAAGGACCGCGTTAAATATGATAATTTACCGAGTGTCATCATAAATCTTGCATCTGATATAAAAAAAATCCAAAGACGCAAGTTTTTCAGAGTGAGTTTAATGTCACATGGTAATTTAATCTTCGAAAAACACCTCTCAGAAGAAGAAATTGCACAGATGAAGCAAAAGATGCTCGCTAAGTTTAAAAATGAAAAAGACATTCTTATCGATGAAGTCATCCATGAAAAAGTTCCTTTTGATACCTTGGACTTAAGTGGTGGCGGTTTAAGAATATTAATCAAAGAGTCATATGAATTAGGCGATTATCTAGAAGGCGAGTTCAAAATTAGTGGTGATTGGGTAAAATTTAAGGGCGAAGTCACAAGAAATGAGAAAAAAGATGATTATAGGTATGAAGTGGGTATAAAATTTCTAGAGATTGATGCTAATACTCAGTCTAAAATTGTCGCATATGTATTCGAAATTGAAAGAAATCTCATAAAAAAAGGGTTGATGTAAATGAAAATTAAAGTATTGGTAGTAGACGACTCTGCTTTCATGCGAAAAGTAATCTCAGATATGATTGAATCAGATGACAGCTTTGAAGTTGTAGACGTTGCTCGAAACGGTGAAGAAGCCATAGAAAAAATAAAGAAAAGTAGACCTGATGTGGTGACCTTAGACATTGAGATGCCTAAAATGGATGGTCTTACAGCTCTTAAAATTATCATGGAATCTAATCCATTACCGATCATTATGTTAAGTAGTTTGACTAAAAAAGGTGCTGATGAAACCTTAAAGGCACTTGATTTAGGTGCGTTTGATTTTATAACAAAACCTTCCTCACTCATCAAGGTATCTACTCCGGAAATGAAAGAGGAACTCCTACAAAAAATTCGTTTCGCAAGTCGGACCAAGGTATCTAAACCTGTGATCCTAGAGAGACCAAAACCATTTATCTCCGCAAAACCTCAAAAGCCTGTTTCTACCACTAGACCTGAAGGCAATTCAAGATTTAAAAAACTCATTGCCATTGGCACTTCAACTGGTGGTCCTAGAGCACTTCAAGAAGTAATTCCTTATATTCCTAAAGATATTGATGCTGGTATATTAATTGTTCAACATATGCCACCTGGTTTTACCAAATCACTTGCTGAGCGCTTGGATACCATGAGTCAAATAAGGGTTAAGGAAGCTGAGGACGGTGATGTCATCCTGTCAGGCTGGGCATATTTGGCACCTGGAGATAGTCATATAAAAGTATATAAACAATCAGGTCAATTTATGATAAAATTAGATAATGGGGAACGCGTTAGTGGACACAAGCCATCTGTAGATGCTATGATGTATTCAATAGCGGATTTAAATGATCAAAATGTTATTGGGGTCATCATGACAGGTATGGGCGCTGATGGTGCAGAAGGACTCAAATGCGTTAAGGATAAAAAGGGCTATATTATCGCACAAGACGAAGAAAGCTGTGTTGTGTTCGGTATGCCTAAGTCAACTATTAAACTTGGGGTTGTAGATAAGGTGGTTAGCCTTTCTAATATTACCAATGAAATTATGAAAGCCATGGAGGTGTAGTGCATATGGATATGAGTCAATACCTAGAAATATTCATCGATGAATCCAAAGAACATTTGCAAACTATGAACGAAATATTACTTGATCTTGAAAAAAATGCCGAAAATTTAAGTTATTTAAGTGAAATTTTCAGGATCGCACATACATTAAAAGGCATGTCAGGCACAATGGGGTTCACGAAAGTTGCTGATTTAACACACAAAATGGAGAATGTACTCGATTTGGTTAGAAATGGGGAACTTAAAGTAACGAGCACAATTGTCGATGTACTTTTTGAATGTTTTGATGCACTCGAAGAATATATAGACAATCTTGAAAAAACAGGTAATGAGGGAGATTTAGACTCTTCTCAATTGGTAATAAAACTTCAAAAAATTGCAGCTGGTGAAGAAGCTGAAGCATCATCACCAACACGTGAAGCCTCTCCAAAGGTTGAAGCAACTAGACCAACAAATGATGATGAGTTCAATATCTCAATTAATGATGTGGAAAGTATCATCAGCAAAGCACTTGAAATGGGCGTGAAGCCTTATTTAATCAAAGTTGTATTAGATAAAGGCTGTATGCTGAAAGCAGCACGTTCTTTTATTGTCTTCAACACACTTGAAAGATTTGGTGAGATTATAAAATCATATCCACTTGCTGAAGAAATTGAAGATGAAAAATTTGACGATTCATTTGAAATTCTTTATTTTTCAAAACTTGATGAGCACTACACCAAAAGTGAACTCATGAAAATATCTGAAATAAGCAATGTTATTGTGATGCCTCTATCTGAGCTTGACCTAATTGAGCATGAAAAACACGAAGATGTCGAAATCGATATTGAAACTGCTGTTGCTACCGAAGAGTCAAGCAAATCGAAAGATGACAATGCTCAGGGTAAGGATAAAGGCAAGACATCAAAAACCGTTAGGGTTGAAATTGGTCGTTTGGATAATTTGATGAACCTTGTAAGTGAGCTTATTATCATCAAAACGAGACTTGAAGATTTAGACACTTCATCAAATAAAAACAACATGAATGAAGCAATCGAATATCTTGAGAGAATCACAACCAGTCTTCATGATGCGGTTATGAAAGTAAGAATGGTTCCTGTGGAAAGAACTTTCAATAGATTCCCAAGACTCGTGAGAGACCTTTCTAAGGATCTTGGCAAAAATATTAAATTGTTCATGTCAGGAGAAGAAACTGAAGTTGACAGAACTGTAATTGATGAAATCGGCGATCCGTTAATTCATTTAATTAGAAATTCACTTGATCATGGTATTGAATCACCAGATGAGCGTGTTAGAGCTGGTAAAGATGAAACTGGATTTGTTGCACTACGAGCTTACCCAGATGGTAACACAGTTGTCATTGAAGTTGAAGATGATGGTAAGGGTATCAATCCTGATATCATCATGAAAAAGGCTATTGAGAAGAAAGTAATTACCAAGGATGAAGCTGAAAATATGAGTGAAAAGGAAATTATCAATCTTCTTTTCAATGCTGGTTTCAGTACTGCAGACAAGGTAACGGATATTTCAGGCAGGGGCGTTGGTCTTGATGTTGTTAAATCAAAAATTGAGGCAATTAACGGTACTGTTGAAGTGATTTCAACACTTGGTCAAGGCAGCAAATTCGTCATTAGATTACCACTTACGCTTGCTATTATTCAAGCCTTAATGGTAAATCTAAACGAAGAAAAATATGCAATTCCACTTAACAACATTAAAGAAATCACGACGATTGAAACAAGCAACATCACTATGGTTCAAGATCAAGAAGTGGTTCTCTATAGAAATAAAACACTTCCTATTATTAGAATGAAAAACGTCTTAAATATTGATGAGGGTCAGGAAGATTTATCTGAATTGATCGTTGTTATTGTTAAAAAAGGTGAAGTTGAGGCAGGTCTTGTTGTTGATAGCTTAATTGGTCAACAGGAAATTGTTATCAA
>NZ_JBVBZF010000067.1:0-13914 GCF_057447755.1 Fusibacter sp.
ATTGTTGACGATGGTTTCACAGAAGGTAGAGGCTGTTTCTGCTAATGGCATTGGAGAATCTATGTTTAATATATTTTCTTCGTTGGCGCAGATTGCATGATAACCATGACCTAGTTCGTGTGCCAAAGTCGTGATGTCTCCTAGGTTACCTGTATAGTTTAGCATCACTCTAAATTCCTTAATAGGATGAAGGTCAGAGCAAAAGGCACCACTGACTTTACCATCTTTTGGTTCAACATCGATCCAAGCGTTTTCCATGGCTACTTTTGCAACATCATGTAGCTTATCTGAAAATTGGGCGAAGTTTTCAAGTACAAAGGCACAGCCTTCTTCATAGGTATATTTTTTAGATTGACTGCCAATAGGCGCAAAGAGATCATAAAAAGGCAGGCCCTTCTTGTGCCCCAACATCTCACCTTTAGTCACCAAATATCTTTGAAACTCAGGGATATATGCTTTAATTGCTGCAAACATAGCATCCAGAGTCTTTTGTGACATTCTAGAGTCTTTCAAGGTTTTTTCAAGAGGTGAACCATAACCACGTAGGGTGCTCATGGTGATCACTTCGCCCTTAATACTGTTTAGTGAAAGCGCAACAGCTTCATCAATTTTTTCATAGGCTTTGAGTTCAGCTTCATAAGCAGCTTTTCTGACCTTTGGATCTGCATCACTGGCGAGGTTACGAATTGCCGCGATGGGAAGTGTTTCTGCCACACCATTACGGACGATTGTCGCTGTTAAAGTAGAGGTTAACTTACTTTGAAGTGTTCGCCATGCATTGGATCCAGTAATGGATAATTTTGAGGCAATTACCTCTTCTGCCTCAGACAGCATGTGACGCCCTGAAGCCTTTAGTTCTAAAATAATATAAGAAAGTGATGAGAGATAGTCAGAAGTCTTAAGGAAAGAATGGAGATCATCTACTTGGTTAAGGTACTTAATCAGCTTGGTTTTGGCAAGTGTGGCATCCTTATAGATGGCTAAGATTTTATCTTGGTATTGAAGTGCTTTTTCGTGTTTGGTATTAATTGAAAAGGTTAAACTGCAATAAGACAGTAGTGTGGTCGTCAAGCGATCAAATGCTTCTAAATGTCTAAAAAACACCTCAAGAGATTTGCTGTCTTTAAGTTCTAAGACCGTCTGGTTCAACATTTCCAGTTCTGTTTCAAGGGCTTTGATGTCCTTTAAAAAATCCTCAGAATCAAAATCGGTATAGAGTGCGTCTAAACGCCAATTCTTATTCATCTTGATGCCTCCTGTAATTTTTAATTTATGAACTAATATAACCAGTATACCATATAAAATTATTTGTATGGTGTACTGGTTATCATTTTTAGACACTAGATCTTTATTTAATTTAATTAATCATCATGGTTATCATCACTATGCTCAATATTATCTTCATCTTCACTATTTTCATTATCATGATGTTCTGTCTTTTGTTTATCTTCATTTTTACGGTCGGCTTTGTTATTTTGACCATCTATTTCGCTCTTGTCGTTTTTAATATCAGAATCGGATTCAGCACCAGAATTATCATCTTGTTTAAATTTGTCTTCATTTTTGATATCTTCGCGGTGATCTTCAGAGTCTGAGTTATACTCAGTTTCATGATCATCATTTTCGAAGTTTAGGTCTTCATTATGGTCCTTTGAAGGGGCATCGTCTTCATCTAGCCGTTCAAACAGATCATGAATCTCCAAGTTCTTAATCTCATCATCATGATCGGGATGTTCTATTGAGAGCAGGTGTCTTCCCAAAGAAATTTGGTCTTCTGAAATCTCTTCATAGTCCTCTTTATCGCCAACGAGGATTTCAGCATCAATGGTCTCGGCGTATTTTGATATATTCTTCTGAATGGCCTCAACCATTTGATTCGAATCAGATTTCAAGGGGGCAACGGCAATCAGGACACTTCGCTGATCGATTGAATACCCTAAGGCTTTGGCTTGTTTAAGAATTTCATCAATGGCAACGTTATATTTTTCGCCCTTTAGGTCAATACCAGATAGAAGGCGCGTTGCATCTTCGTTTAAGCCCAAAACTTTAAGGACCTGACCATTTCGATTTAGGGTCATTTCAACACTTGGATTGATATCTAAGCTCAAAACTGCATATGTCACATTGAGTAGAGAGGTGTTGACCATAAAGACAATCAGTAAAATAGCTGCGACCATACTGAGATAACGCATTTTAGACTTAATTGGAATCACTGCATTTGGTCTATCTTGAGCGAGAAGGTCTTCTTTAAGAAAATAGATGACTTCGCCAATTTTATGGCCCTTCTTGTGAGTCAATTTAAGATGTTCACCCTCATCTGTTAAAACATGTAAATAGGCAGGATGAATCTCCAGAATGATGCCCTTGTATAAATTTTCAGCGTTTTTTAATTGAATTAATCTCTCGTAATCCATCTTTTAATCGCCCCTAACTCTTTAACAAAAATAATAACAACTGATGTGATGAACACTTTATTTTTTTCCAAAACTTTTATACTGGTTTTGAGTTCTCTGTGAATTTTGCTGATGGGTAAACGATATTTTTCAAACATGATGGCGGTCAAGGTCTTTCGCTCGCTTACCTGTTTGGAAATCATCATGGTATTGGAAAGTGTGTCTTTATGTTTAGGCTTTTTATCCAATAGGTCCTGGAAAGTAATTTTAAACTTTTGGAGTTCAGATTTCCAAATTAGAATTTCTTCCTCCAAGCCATTTGAAGACTGAAATGAATTTAGGATTTCAGTAGATTGATGTGATTCAATATCTTCAATTGCAAGGGGGATGGCCTTTCGTCTTTCTTTTTCAAAGTATGACTTAAGTCGACTTGAAATCACCAATTTTGCATAGGGTAAAAAAAGCCCCTTTTGTGCATCATAGCGGTCAATGGCTTCGTTAAAAGCCATTAGACCGATGCTGAGTTCATCTGAATCTCCAAATTGGACATATTTTCCGGTAAACTCACTGACACACTTAATGATAAAGGGCATAAACCTTTTTATCAATTCATCACGTGCTTCAGAAGCATGTTTTGTCATGAGCAGTGTATTGATGATTTCTTCACTTGTTTGGAATTGATTATGATATTCCACGTCATACCACCTCTAAATTAATCGTCTAATTCATCATGGTTTTCAGATGTTTTAACCTTGATTTTGTAAGCTTCTTTGTGAGAACTGTGGTGGTTCTCATCTTCATCTTCATCTTCATCTTCGTCATCGTCATTGTCTTCATCTTCATGACCATCTTTTTCCTGGTGAAGTGTTGATTTATTTTCAAAATTGACTTTTCCAGTTGAGAAGACTTGATCAGCTGAGCCCTTGTATTCAAAGCTTGTACTGGATTCACTGATGGCTTTCATCAATGCCTCACTCTTGACAATAGATGTATATTGGTCATTGGTTAAGTCTTTCAAATGGAGCAAGTGCTCAATTTCATATTTTACCTGAGCATTGAGATAATTTTCAACTGATGTTGCGGTTTTATCATCTGAAAATATTGTTTGGGAATGTTTGTGAGTGAGTGCCAATACCAAGAGGGCATTACTTTTGTATTCATTAGACAAAATATTCTTGACTGTTTGAAATTCCTCTGTGTTTTTAAAAGTTTCACTGAGACCAATGATCAAAGGTGTCGTCTGTGATGAAGTCCCTAAGAGTGAGCTTTTCAAAAGTGGGAGCAACTGATCTAAAGACTTATCCTTATAGGCGCTTAGGTCAACGACTATGTCATTGGTAATATCTTTAATACTTGTTAATTTCAACTGTGCATTGAAGCTTAGGGTATAATCGTTTAAACCGTCAAGCATGATTGAAAAAACTTGGTCTGAGTCTAGAACGATTTTTTCTTGATTAAAAGTGGTGACTGCTTGGACCTTCACAGGTGGGGTCTTTGTAGTCGTGGTAGAAGTACCGCTTGGTGTGGTATTCGTTGAGGCCCCTTTACTTGAGTTGGTTTGCGTATTGCTTGTCGATGTATGATTGGTCTGGGTTGCTGATGTCACGGTATCTACGCCACTTGATTGTGCTGCAGAGAGTAAACCCATACTGGTCGTTATTAATAGGATACTTATACCCAGTGCAATTGACTTCTTAATTTTATTATAACTCATTTTTTAATCCTCCTTTGTTTGATCTGCTATAGAATACAAAGGAGGCGTGACTTTTAGGGGGGATTTTGAAAAAAATATGCTCATATAAAAAAGCACATGGGCAAATTGAAATCCATGTGCAGGCATTTTTTTATTTATTGGGTGCGATTTTGCCGAAGAAACACGCCTCATAGACCTATTGCAAAATCATTTTAAGAATATCCTGATGTGATTCCTTGTAGGCCTTTTTAAACTCATACATGCGAATATCGGCTATTTTAACGAGAACATCGTAGACCATAGAATCATCAGGAGAAGCAGCTAGGCCATAGGAGAAACTCACTGGTAGTTTGTGGCCGTTAAATGGTATTGTATGATATTCATACTGGTCAAAGATTGCCGCCATTTTTTCTTCCGCCTTATTAAGTGGAATGTTCTTGAGCAGGATGACAAACTCGTCACCTCCGACACGAGAGAAAATATCTGAATCCCTTATGGAGGCTTGGATGACATTTGAAAACTCAGTAAGCACCATATCACCGGCAGTATGTCCAAAGGTATCGTTTATAGATTTTAAGAAATTTAAATCACAGAGGACAATAGCGTAGGGCTCTAAATTTTCAAGTGTGATTTCACTATGATATTCGAAAATTTTCTCGAAATAGTTGCGGTTGTAGGCACCGGTTAGCTTGTCGAATTTTGAGAGTTTTACGGTTTCATCTACCAAGAGTTTATTTCGAATCGCAATGGAAATCTGAGCACTAAAAAACTGAATCAGTTGAATGTCCACATCATCAAAAGCATGGGTTTGATCACTATCAATGTTTAAAATGGCATAAATCTTGTCATCCACTAAGATCGGTGTCGATAAGGCTTCTTTTGTGTCAAGGCCGTTTGCCTTTTTTAACCACTCAATTCTTTCTTCAGAAAGCTGTGTGTAGTCAAAGTCTTGAATGTTGGATATGACCATGGGTTGAGATAAATTGCCATCGGCATTCTGATAGAGAAAGGTTTCTTCAAGTGAAAAATCTACTTTTTTTAGATATTCAAGATCAAAGCCAACTGCGGTTTGATATTCATAACGATTTGTTTCATGGTTCAAAATTAAGATGCTGCCTTTAGTGGCGTTTTCAATAACATCTATTGCGGACTTAAGAATGAGTTGGTAGAAGTCTTCATCAGTGTCTCTTGCCATAATATGATGACTTACGGCCAATATTGTATCTAGCGTACTGCTCTTGCAATAGTTAATGCGGTTGAGTTCTTCTAATGTATCATGGCTGTTTTGAATATATTCAAGTGCCAATTGGATGCTGGTTTCAAATTCCTTTGAAGTTAAATGAAATCTTTGTGAAATCTTCATAGGTTTATCATAAGACACGTTTGACACTTTTTTGCTTATTTCAGAAGTGAGCTTCATTTCATCTTGAATACGTTCCATGGTTTGAGACATCAGATTTTGAAACCTCAAATAACGCGTCATCATGAAGAGGTACATTCCGAAAAGACTCACAGTAAGAAGTAGAATCGCAAAAATGGGATGCCATTCAATTAAAACTGAAATGATGTAAATCAGGACAATGCTAAAAAGTGCAATAAACAAGAAATGAGAACTGATATGTCGTTTGAATTGATTCAAATTATCGCCTCCAAACTCAAGTATTTTCGGATTTTTAAGAGTTTCTTAATACATTATAGATTGCAAAAGGCTATAATAATATTAAGATAACTCTATTATACATGAATTATCTTTTAAATGGTAGTTCGTGAAAGTAAATCGCTTTAGGAGGTGAGGAAATGGATTTAAACTATTTTACAATAATGTGGGCAGTACTCATAGTGGTTTTCACCCTTATTGAAGCCACCACTCTCGGATTGACTTCTATATGGTTTGCAGTGGGTTCCTTGGCTGCTTTAATTACTTCGGCAATGGGCTTTGGTATTATGGTACAATTCGTAGTCTTTGTCATTGTAGCAGCAATTCTTCTTGTATATACACGACCAATTGCTAAAAAAGTACTCAAAATCGGGCAGAATAAGACCAATATTGATGCCATTATCGGACAAACAGGCTATGTTACAAAAGCAATCAGGATTAAAGAAACTGGCCTTGTAAAAGTCAATGGTCAAATTTGGACGGCAAAATGTCCAGAACATGAAGAAATTGAAGTGGATGAAGAGGTAGAAGTACTCGCAGTGGAAGGTGTTAAGCTTATCGTGAAAAAAAAAGTGAATGAAAACTCAATAAAGCCAATATAGTTTGTGTGGCGTTGAGATTCAGATATATCATAACATACTAATAGGAGGTCATTATGGCTGGATTTATTATCGGAACAATATTGATTGTTCTTGCATTTTTACTTATTGTAAGCAATATTAGAATTGTACCTCAGGCAAGTTCTTATGTTCTAGAGAGACTAGGGGCTTACCACAGTACATGGGAAACAGGACTTCATTTTAAGGTGCCTTTAATTGACAGAGTTTCAAAGAAGGTATCCCTAAAGGAAATGGTTGTGGATTTTCCACCTCAACCCGTTATCACAAAAGACAATGTAACGATGAAAATTGATACAGTCGTTTACTATCAGATCACAGATCCTAAACTCTACACATATGGTGTTGCACAACCGATTGTGGCAATTGAAAATTTAACAGCGACCACATTAAGAAATATTATTGGTCAATTGGAGCTAGATGAAACTTTAACCTCTAGAGATCTTATCAATACACAAATGAGAAGCATCTTAGATGAAGCCACAGATCCTTGGGGCATTAAAGTTAATCGAGTAGAAGTTAAAAATATTTTACCACCAAAAGACATTCAAGAAGCCATGGAAAAACAAATGCGTGCAGAGCGTGAAAGAAGAGAATCCATCTTAAGAGCAGAAGGCGAGAAGCGTTCGGCAATTCTAGTGGCTGAAGGTAAGAAAGAATCTGTTATCCTAGATGCTGAGGCGGAAAAACAATCTGCGATTTTAAGAGCTGAAGCGCGTAAAGAAGCACAAATAAGAGAAGCGGAAGGTCAAGCTGAGGCAATCTTGAAAGTGCAACAAGCGACTGCTCAAGGTCTTGAAATGTTAAAGAATGCAAAAGCGGACCAAGCGGTACTTACCTTAAAGAGTTTTGAAGCTTTAGAACGTGTAGCAGATGGACAAGCGACTAAGATCATCGTACCATCAGATTTAGCAGGCGTTGCGAATTTAGTAACCAGCTTAACTGAAATTGCCAAAAAATAATTGACTTAATGAGGGTGCATTAGAGCGTATTAGCAAGCTTGGGTGCGCCCTCTTTTTATTTAGTCTTAAAAACAACCTTGAGGTTAGTAGAGAGGAAACAGGAAATGAGTGAGACAGCACTATATTATTTCACTGGCACGGGGAATACTTTGCATATAGCGGAAAGTATTAGTAAGGCAATGCCTGGGTGTGATTTAATTCCAATTTTAAAATTTGGTGACGACGATGAGATTAGGAATTTAGATTCGAGACGCGTTGGTTTTATCTTTCCAATCTATATGACGACATTACCGGTTCCCATGAAACGCTTTATTGAAAGATTGACCCTGAGTGAGGAAGTTTACCTATTTGCACTTGCCACACGTATTGGCACAAATCATTCAGCATTTAATGAAATCAATTCTATACTTAAGAAAAAACATAAAAAACTTCAGCTAGAGTGGTCCTTTAACATGCCGAGTAATGATCCAAAATTTAGTTTCAAGAATTTATCCGAGAATGAGTTGACTAATTTAAAGGAGACTTGGGAAGCGGAACTCAGGACAATATTGCCCAAATTGAAAAATAATGAAGTCTTTTTAGCAAAAGATAAAGGCGTTCAGCAAAAAGTCCCCTTAGTGAATTTTTTAAGAGTTCTAATGCGAGTTGGTGGAAACAAGCCGCAAAAGATGTATTCAAATGCAAACTGTATCGGATGCGGAAATTGTGAACGCGTATGTCTCAGTGGCAGGATTGAAATGATTGATAAAAGCCCAAATTGGCCAGATCATAAAGTGTGTTATAAGTGTTCTGCTTGTCTGAACTTTTGTCCGACAAATGCATCTCAAATTAAAGGCATGACTGAGAAAAATGGCCGTTATAATCATCCTTTTGCCACAATAGATCAAATTTGCAAACAAAAAGAAAGGTCTAGTACCTAAAATAGAGCTGTATCAATTAAGAATTGTATTTTCTTATCTGATGCAGCTCTTATTTTGCTAATATGATCGTGAGATTGAACCACCTCATTAATAATCCTTATTAGAATTTCCCATTAAAAAATCAATATCAAACATAGGGGCAAAATTGAGAGGCGAATTAATTTTATTAACTGTGAAATTAATTATATTAATTATTAGGTTAGAATAAGGTTAGAAAATAAATTGAGATATTGACTTTGTGGTGTGGAAGGCGTATCTTAAGGTTAAGAGACAATCATGTGAAGAGACATGTGAAAATCGCATGATACATATGGGTTGCTATAAAGAGGAGTGATGATCTTGAAGAAAGAAGTATTGGGAAATTGTCCAGTGTGTCAGTCCAAGCTCAAGGTTGTGAAGTTACACTGTGATCATTGTAAAACGAGTATTGAGGGTAGTTTTGAACTGGATAAGTTCAGTTATCTTAGTAAAGAAGAAAAGCTTTTCATTGAAATTTTCATAAAGAACAGAGGCAATATAAAAGAAATCGAAAAAGATTTGGGAATTTCATATCCAACGGTACGTCGAAATTTAGACCAGGTAATCAGTGCTCTAGGCTACAGTGTTAAACCAAGTGAAGAAGAAGTGAGCAAAAAAGAAATTTTAGAGAAACTGAGCAAGGGTGAAATCACATCAGATGAAGCCTTAAAGAAGTTGAAGGGAGAAACGTTATGAGTGAAGATCGATTACAAATTTTAAAAATGATTGAGAATGGCACAATTAGTGCTGATGATGGCCTAAAATTACTGGATGCCGTTTCTGGAAAATCAGAAGAGACAAAGAGTGATAAATCAATTCCTAAGGGTGTAAAATGGGTTAGAGTTGTCGTTACAGATGAAATGAAAAGCAAAACAGTTGATATTAAGCTTCCATCCAGCTTGTTTAAGATCTTTGGTACAAAAATTGTTAAGGGCCTTGATACCGAAATTGATATGGATGAAATTCTTGAACTCATCCGATCAGGTGTCGAGGGTGAACTTGTTAATATAACAACAGATGATGGACACTTGGTTGTCATCAGTTTAGTGTAGGAGGTTTTCAAGATGAATAGCAAGCTTGAAATATTAAAGATGATAGAAGCGGGTAAAATCAGTGTTGAAGAAGGACTTGAGCTGATTGAGGCTGCTGAACAAACTGAATTGATCGAGTCGGAATCCCCAAAGGAAGAAGAGCGATATTCATATGAGGAGACGGATAGAGAAGTACTCAAGAACTTTGATATTGCACTGATTTCATGCAAACTCAACATAGAAAGATCCAATGTAAACGACGTGACCATTGAACTTCTTGATCCCAATACAAGGGAGCTGGTTGAAAAACCGGAGTGGCTCTATTTTTACGAAGAGGAAAATTATATAGAAATCAAAGAAAAGAGAAACTCTACCTTTGGCGATCTCATAAACTTTTTCAAGGATGCAGGTGAAAATCCATTTAAAACCGTTTTTATCAACATTAAATTACCTATGAGTATGGTAATAGACCAGGGGAAGTTTTCAAGTGTATCAGGAAATATATCCGCAATTGGACTAAACGGAGTGGATTTTGTTTTCAAATCTGTGAGTGGTAAAGTTTATATGACGGGTGTAAAGGCTCAAAAGGTACAAGGAAAGTCCACGTCAGGGTCCGTCATTGCAGAAGACATTAAATGTGCCAATGGTATTTATAAATCCACTTCAGGACGTGTAAAAATCACTGGAAGACATAATGCCACGATTGGGAAGACTGTTTCTGGCAGCATTGAGTTTGATGGTGGTGATGAACTGAAACAGGCTGATTTCTCAACAGTTTCTGGTAAAATCGATATTAAAGTAGAAACGCCAGAACAGTATAATCTTTCAATGGATTCACTGTCTGGCGGTATAGATCCGAGTGGTTTTGCGGTTGTGGACAAGGAGATGTCCGGTAAGCGTCGTGTTAATGTTACCAATCGCTCTGATGAGAGATGGATAAGCGCTTCTACTGTGTCAGGTAAAATTCTATTTGATAAAAAATAATTTAGACATCAGCTGAATAGACACATTCTCCATCAATGAAGGTTTTTTCAACGGTAATGTTTAGTAAATCATCTACAAAAGGATCCGCGCTGAGAATGACAAAATCAGCGAGGTATCCTTTTTTTAGTTGTCCTTTTAAATGAGACTCATGTGAAAAATATGCAGCATCCTTGGTAAAGCAGGATAGAGCATCATAAACGCTTAGGCCTTCGTCAATATTAAAGCACTTACCACTTGGATGCCTTCTTGTTACTGCATAGTGGAGACTTTCAAAGGGATTAGGTGACTCTACAGGACAATCAGAGCCAAAGCCGAGTTTTATCCCATGGGCTTTCATGGTCTTATAGGCATATGAGTTTTGAGACAGGTCATCTCCAACTCTATCCTTGACAATGAACATGTCATAACCCAAGAAAACGGGTTGTACAAGTGCATTGACCTTGAGCGCTGCCATTTTTTCTATTAGGGGTAGTGTCATGATTTGTGAGTGAACAATGGCATTGTATTGCTTTGCAGAAGGATCATATTTTTCAATGAACTTCAAAGAGAGTGCGTTGGTATAGTCGCCAATGGCATGAATGGCGAGATCAAAATGGTGCTCGATGCCCAACTTAACCAATTGCTCAAGTTCAGCTTCGGTATATATGAGTATGCCTTGAACTTTTGGATCATCCATATAAGGCTTTGAAAGTCTAGCAGTCCTTGAGCCTAAGCTTCCGTCTGCAAGGATTTTAAGGGGTCCGATTTTGAAACGATGGTCTCCGGCACCTGTTACTAAGCCCAATTCTGAAAAAGCTTTAATGCTTTCTGGTGTCAAACACTGTACTTGTTCATAAATTCTAAGGGGGTAATTTGGCAATGCTTTCATCAATTCTATCAGATTGATTTGCTCATCCTCCGGTAACATGGTTAAGTCATCTGTATGGACTGTTGTAATACCATACTTTAAAACTTGTCTTTGAGCATCCTCAAAGTATTTAATGAGCTGCGATTTGGTTGGCAGGGGTATCTGTGATAATACCAGTGTAAGCGCGTTTTCTCTGAGAATACCTGTGGGCGTGCCATCTTCCACATCGACAGCACCACCTGATATAAGCGTGTTTGAAGTAATGCCACAGATTTCTAAAGCAAGGCTGTTGACCACGGCGATATGACCACAGGCACGTGAGAGTATAATCGGCCGATCTGGACAGATGGCATCTAAATCCACTTTTGTTGGGAGGCGTTTCTCATCAAAGAGGTCATGATTCCAGCCTCTGCCTTCAATCCAATATTCAGAATGGCGATCCTTGTATTTTAAAAGGCGATCCTGTAAGTCTTTTATACTTCTACAGTGGTCCAGTTGACATTTGTTTAAGGCACTACCATAGCCCAATAGGTGCATGTGGGTATCAATAAAGCTAGGACATACAAATTTGCCCTTAAGGTCAATGGCATGACCAATTGTATCCGGCAGACCATGACCAAGTTCAGAAATGTAATGGTCTTCAACAATCATATAATCATAGTAGCTGTCTTCCGCAGACATGGCGTGAATTTTACCGTTATAAAAAACTTGCTTCATAGTGGATACCACCTTTTCGAATTTTCTATATTTTATTATATCTTATCGTTAAATTCATGTCAGCATGTTATAATAAATCGAGGAATTGAACAAGGAGGTAGAATTGAGAAATTCATTAAAGAGAAAGAATGACAGACTAGCAATTTTTGTATTAATTTTACTGATTTTTACCATGCTAGCAGGCTGCAGTAATGAAAAAGAGAAGGTCACTAGTAGTGCTGAACCCACTGTAAGTGAATCAAGCCAAGAGTCTAATTCTGAGACGGTTCAAGAAGCAAATCCAAATACGAATCAAGATGCTTTGAATGCAATTGTAAGAAGTGCATCAACAGTTGTCAATGATTCAAAAACCAATAGTATTATCACCTATCAGGACAGTTTTCAGATAGGAACATATATTAAAATTAGTATATATGCGGACAAGGAAGTCCCATCAAGTGACTTTGATGAGATTTTTCTTGCAATAGATCAATTTGAAAAATTGATTTCTAAAAATATTGAGACTTCGGAAGTTTCCCTAATTAATCAAAATGCGGGTATTGCACCAGTCAAAGTATCAGACAATATTTTTGAACTTATCAAAATGGGCATTGAGTATGGTGACATATCTGACGGTGGCTTTGATATTTCAATTGGACCACTCGTGGATTTATGGGGTATAGGCACAGAGGGTGCACATGTTCCAGACCAAAGTCAAATAGATCAAGCCATGTTGGAGCTGGACTATCACAATATCATCCTAAACGAAACTGATCAAACTGTATTTTTGAAAAATAAGGGTATGTCACTTGATTTGGGTGCAATCGCCAAGGGCTATATCGCGGATCATGTGAAGACTCTAATTCAAAAGGAAGGCTATAAAAGTGCCATTATCAATTTGGGCGGTAATGTATTAACCGTTGGCCATAAGCCCAATAGTGACGCTTGGGCGATTGGTGTCAGAGACCCTAAGGGGGAAAGTAGCGATATCGTTGGTGTTTTAAAACTACAGGATAATTCAATTGTTTCTTCGGGAACCTATGAGCGCTTTTTTATAGAAAACGGCAAGCGCTACCATCATATCTTGAACCCTAAAACGGGTTTTCCAGAAGAGAATCAGTTACAGTCTGTTTCGATTGTCTCTGAAAAATCAGTTGTTGGCGATGCACTTTCAACAACCGTATTTGTAATGGGATTGGAAAAGGGCTTTGCTTACATCGAATCACTGGACCAAGTCGAAGCGCTTTTTATCACTGAAGATGGGATTATCTACAGAACGTCAGGTCTTAAGGATGTCTTTACCCTAACCAACAATAACTATACCTTGAAGGAAAAAGAATAAAGATTCTAAAAATATAATTTGTGGAACAAATATCACAATATTGTAAATTAAAAAGGCACTTCTTTGGGTATAAAAGACCAAAGGAGTGTTTTTTATGATAAAAGAGCTTAGAAAAATTGTAATTCCGGAGTTTATTTTTGGATTTAATTCCAGAAAGCTCATTGGGAGTTATGCGAAAAATCTTGGTGCTGAAAAGGTGCTTATCGTAACAGATGAGGGCATAATTAAATCAGGGTGGATTAATGAAATTATAGAGAGTTTGTCGGATGTAGAAATAGACTATCACATTTTCAGCGATGTATTTCCAAATCCGAGAGATACCGATGTCATGGTTGGTGTGGATGCTTTTATTGAGAATGACTGCAATTTTATTGTCGCAGTCGGAGGTGGTAGCCCCATGGATTGTGCTAAGGGAATTGCCATTGTTGCCACTAACGGGGGTAATATTCTCGATTACGAAGGTGTGGATTCCGTCCCATTTCCAGGACCACCACTTGTTTGTATACCAACCACCTCGGGTACATCTGCTGATGTATCACAATTCGCCATTATATCAGATACCATGAGATTGGTGAAGATAGCCATTATCTCAAAGAAAGTCGTGCCAGACCTGGCCTTGATAGATCCATTTTTATTGACGACGATGGATGGCTATTTAACAGCTTGCACGGGTATGGATGCTCTGACACATGCTATTGAAGCTTACGTCTCAAATGCTTCATCACCATTTACAGATCTTCATGCACTTGAAGCG
>NZ_JBVBZF010000068.1:0-13805 GCF_057447755.1 Fusibacter sp.
AAGTCACGTTACCATTTGAGCTGATTTTAAGCCCCTCTACAGTATCAAATGAATATTGCCAGCCAAAATTTTCAACAGCAAATCGCCATGTTAAAGGGAAATATGTGATGCCCTTATAATTTAAAAGGGGATAGGTCTCATTGCGATTATCAATTTTAATACCGTTTACCTTAATGGGATAGGATGGTAACTCTGCCGTTTGAGACTGGTTTGGTGATGCCGTCTCTAAGTAATTGACACTTAAGGTATTGTTGCTAGATGCCTCATATGAGATTGCTAAACCTGTAGCCTGAGAATAATCAATATTTAATCCAAGGCCTTTTGAAAATTGATAGGTCATTGGGAAATAGGTGATGTTGTTGTAGGTAATCAGTGGGTACTCCAATTTATCATTGTCAATTTCAAGTGAATTAATGGCCACAGGAAATGTGGGAAAATTGATTTTGACAAGGCTTGTTTGTGCAAAAGTAGGAAGCTGGCCTATAAAGATAAGACCTGCTAAAAATAAGCTAGCCATCCTCTTAAATGTTTTCATGTTTACCTCCGTCTAGTTGAAATTAATGTGCTAATGTATAATATATTTTACCATATCAAACGTATAAAAGATGTAAAAAAAAATGATACAGATTAATCTGTATCATCTACTAAACGATTTAATATATCACCATATAAATATTGAGCTCTTTTTTCCCAATTCTCACAAATTTGCTTTGCATGCTTATTTGAAACAACGTTGACTTTAATGTCCATTAAGGTATAGATGCCTTCATTAACAGTGAGATGAACAACATAATCGTTATCGTCTTCCTTGAAATAATCAGCCGTTACGTTTGTTTTGATAACAAAGGATTTTTTCTTTGAATCCACACTATCATTGATTTTACGTCGTAAGGATTGAGAAACGCGATCTAAAAAGAGTTCAAGCGTATTCTTGCCGCTTTCAGTGATGATGTAGTAATTTTCGCCTTCACTTGTACTGTACTCAAGCATAGATGATTCCACTAAATCTGTCAGAAACTGTTGAAGATCGAAATAATTCATGATATCGTGTTCCAATATGAAATCGGTTAACTGTTGATTGGTAAGAGGAACAGAAAACTGATTAATCGTATAGAGAATAATGATTTTAAATTTCAATTGTTGGTCAGATGAATGGTTAAGCAAAGTATGCCTCCTAAAATTGTGTTACAAAAAATAGTATAGCATAAAATAGGCATATATCAAAACAAAAAACGTTTATATAAACAATGTTTCATTATATAATAGACTTGTGACTAATTTTGAAGACAGCTATAGGAGGCATTATGAAATTTAGATTTAAAGCGATGATGATACCCTTTGTTTTAACCTTCTTACTTATTGGGTGTTCTGCATCAAATATCGAGACCAATCCAATAGATGAAAAAGGTGAACGTAATGATGTCAATCTCTCTGAAACTCAAGAAAGTGTGACAAAAGCTTCAGAAGGTGAAATAGAGACGGAGTCGGATCGTGATCAGTCTAATGTGGACCAATCGCAAGAGAGCGCCTTGGAGAATGATCCAGCAGAAGGCAGTTCAGAACAATTTACAGATCAAGCAAAAGAAGAAATCAAAGGCACTATAATGGATTATCAGACAGTTAAACCAGATGAGAGCAAAGAAATTATGGTAATTATGTATCATAATTTAAGCGATAAAAATTCTGAGTACGGACGAACTATTGAAAGCTTTAAGCAAGATTTGGAAAGACTTTATAATATGGGCTTTAGAACCATATCCATGAATGATTATTTAAATAATAATATTACAACTGAAGCGGGTTTCACTCCTGTAGTACTAACTTTTGATGATGGACATGCTACAAATTTTAAATATTTGGACCAAAATGGTGAATTGGTTGTTGATCCAGATTCAGTGGTAGGCATTTTAGATGAGTTTGCACAAAAGCATCCTGACTTTGGTAGACATGCGATTTTCTTTTTAAATTATGGTAATGCATTTGGTCAGTCTGAGTATTTAGAAAATAAGTTAAATTATTTGCTGGACAATGGCTATGAAATTGGAAATCATGCATATTCACATGAAGATCTTTCAACGCTTGATTCAAAAGGCATTCAAACCGCACTTGGCAAAAATGCTTATCTTTATCATCAGTTGAACTCTAAAATATCCATGCGTGTCCTCGCATTGCCATATGGCAAGAGACCCAAGGATGAATTTTTAAGAGAGAATGTTCAATCAGGAGAGTATGAAGGGTATTCGTATATCAATGAGGGTATCTTATTAGTAGGTTGGCGACCAACTTATCCTGTTTATCACGTGAAATTTGATAATACGGCAATAAACAGAGTTCAAAGTGGTGATGGTGAGATGCAACTCACTTGGTGGTTGGATCAATATGAAAAAACACCATCAAAACGCTATATAAGTGATGGCAATCCTGATCGTATATCAGTGCCGGCAAAGTTCAGTGATCAAGTGGATGCAAACAAAGTAGGGGATAAAGATCTTTACTTTTATGAACTTGAAACAGAGTAGAAGAAAAAAGGAGGCATAATTTGAAATTCGATATCATCGCAATTATCTTTTTCTTTGTGATTATGATTTCAATCCAGTATACCTTAAATCAGATATTAATGAACTTAAAGGACATCAATAGAAAACTGGATCGCGTTCCAAAAAATAAAATAAATTAGAACTTATTTTAACTTAAAATGGAAGGGCAAGGGACTTTTTTTGGAGAGTATTTACAAAAAAATTGAACTTGCTCTTTTCTTATGTATAATAGTAAATGCAAGTAAACATAAGTGATTCAACGAAAGGATTTAAGATGAAAATGAGTAAAGCAAGACAATTTATCCTTTATAATATATTGGCTTCATTTGGTATTTCATTGTCAATTTCTTTTTTTATGACATTGATTTCAAATGGCTTTTCTAATAATTTTTTAAGCTTATGGTTTCAATCATTTCTCGTGGGCTATATTATCGCCGTGCCATCATCCATGGTTGTTATTCCCATCGTAAATCGAATTATGACCCATATTTCAAGTGAAATTTAATCTGTACTAGACCTACTCACAAGGGATAGCATAAAAATACCAGCCATGACGCTTCCACGTTAATTTGGCTGGTATTTTGTATTTATGATAGTCTTAAATTAATAATTTCAATAATTGCATTTTTAGTATTTATAAGAATGTTGAAACAAAAAGGTAGATATAGTGTGCAGAAATTCCGGCGATTAAGCCACCAATAGTATGTGAAATAATGGCTTTAGAAGCGAGTTTTCTCACATTAAGTGCATCCATCATGCCTACATGTGTACTTAAGTACCCACTCCAGCACATGCCCATAGCAGTAAACACTGCAATTTCATTTGGTCCAATAAGATCATGCGCAATGAAATCTTTTACAAGTCCCATAGCAGCACCAACAGAACCGAGTGATGTTATCGGAAATGCAATTGCCTCTGGACTTTTAAAACCAAATAGTGGCGTTAAAATTGGGCTAAGCAATTCGCCAATTTTAGGGAATAGTGCAACTCCTTCTTTTTTAGCCCCCGTATAAATCGCAATACCGTTTTCATATCCAGCAGGACCAAATGTAAAAATCATAACGATGGTACATATAATTACAACGCCGGGAATAATGGCCAGGCCAAGCTCAACACCGGTTTTACCACCTTCAAGAACAGCATCAAGAACACGTTCAAAAGTGTTTCCAATACGCACTTCTCTAAGGAGGTTAATGTCGTCGATGACAGGTTCCTTGTCCTTGTTTACAGTTTCTACATTGTAAAAGCGCTTAGTGAATTTCATCATAATTCTTACGCTGACAATACTGCCGATAATCGCCCCTAAATTACCAATTAGTACAGGTGCCAAGAACTCAACACCATCTCCCAAACCGAGCATATAAGTCGTTAAGATCAAGCCCATACCAAAGGCAGTACCAAGATTACATAGTGTAGGTAATTGATAATCTTTAAAATACTTCTTAAAACCATTGTCTTGAGCCAAAGAAATGATCGCTGGGTTGTCAGATAAATACGTTGTGATCATACCGATAGAAGCTGCACCTGGTAAGTCATAAAGTGGCTTCATAATTGGTGATATGATCCTGTTGATTAACGCAACAACACCAAACTCTGATAAAAGTGCTGCAAAAGCACCTGCAAGAACAGCGATTGCCATAATAAAAAACACAACATCAATTAGTAAGTAGTGTGCTGTGTTCATTATGGTATTGAACATCTTGTCAATGCCCATCTCCATTGCAAGATACCCAAAAAATACACCTGAAACAATGATAAAAACAAAGGTTTCAAGAGTTACCGCTTTCTTCTGTTTTCTATTGTGTTCCATCCTTATCCCCCTAAAACTTGATAATTTAATTGTACTAAATATAGTGGGACATAATCAATGTATTTAACGCCTAGAGAATTTAAATTAATGTAATGAATTTCACTTTGAATCCTTGCTTGAAAAAAATGGCGTGCTGGTATAAAATATAATTTATAATTGAAAAGTCTAGGAGGTACTAAATGAGTATTGAAAACAAGAAACGTGAAGTATTACTTTCCAAGGAAGCTATAGAAAATCGCGTTTCTGAACTCGGAGCTGAACTAACAAAAGCTTATGGTAATAAGAATCTATTAGTAATTTCACTTTTGAAGGGCAGCTTTATATTTACGGCAGATTTAGTAAGGAAAATAGATTTACCAGTAAGAATCGAATTTATGACAACATCAAGTTATGGACATGGTGAAGAGACCACAGGCAAATTAAAAGTCGTTCAAGATATAAATGTTGATTTGAGTGAGTATGACGTCTTGATCGTTGATGATATTACAGACTCTGCACTTACAATGACGGGTGTGATTGAAATATTAAGCGAAAGAAATCCTAAAAGCATAAAATCATGTGTATTACTTGATAAACCTTCTAGAAGAAAAACCGTGTATCAACCAGACTATGTGGGATTTGAAATACCTGATAAATTTATCGTTGGATATGGTCTTAATTATGGCGATTATTTTAGAAACATAGATCACGTTTTTGCATTTGTTGATTAAACACTTGCTCAAAATTAAAATGAAAATAGACGCATAAAAAAACACTGCCAGTCTTGTGGAAGACAGCAGTGTTTTAATTTTTTTGATAGATGTTAAATCAGATCATGACATGTGGTTATTTTCTGAGATCATCCAATAATTGTGTTTTTTCTTCAGTGGCAGCATCTTTCGCCTTAACAACACGTGCTGGTGATCCTGCAACGACCATTCCAGGAGCCACGTCTTTAGTAACGATAGATCCTGCTGCGACAACAGCACCTTTACCAACTCTAACGCCTTCAAGAATAACACAGTTAGCGCCAACGAGAACATCATCTTCAATGATAACCGGTGTAGCACTAGGCGGTTCAAGTACGCCAGCAATAACCGCACCAGCACCAATATGACAGTTTGCGCCAATTGTTGCGCGTGCGCCGAGAACGGCATTCATATCAATCATGGTACCATTTCCAATCTCACTACCGATATTGATAACGGCTCCCATCATAATAACCGCTTGATCGCCAATTTTAACGCGATCTCTAATGATTGCACCAGGTTCTATCCTTGCGTTAATTGTTTTGATATCAAGCATAGGGATTGCAGAATTTCTACGATCATTTTCAAGTTCATAGTATTCAATTGATGCTTTGTTTGCATCTAGAAGAGCAAGAACATCTGTATACTCACCAAAGACAACCTGTAAGTTTGATTCGCCAAATAATTTAACAGGGAAGTCTGTTTGTGTAAGAGCACCTTTAATGTATGCTTTTACCGGTGTTGTTTTTTTTGCATCCTTTATGAATTTGGCAATTTCATAGGGATTTGTCATATCATATTGAGTCATTATAAATCCTTTCTTAAATAAAATTACAAATTTCCGAAAATATGAGTCATATCATATAAACCAGGTGATTGTGTCACCAAAAATTGAGCAGCATTTACTGCACCTTTAGCAAACACTTTCTTGCTTTGAGCATTGTGGGAGATTGTGATGACTTCATCGGTCCCCGCAAAGATCACATCGTGATCTCCAACGATTGTACCGCCTCTAACTGCGTGAATGGTCATTTCGTTGACAGTTCTCTTAGTTTCATTACCATATCGTCCATAAGTTAAGGTCTTAGGTGTCTTTAAAACATCATTAATACCATCTGCAATCATTTTGGCAGTACCACTTGGTGCATCGACTTTTTTATTGTGATGTTTTTCGATAATCTCAATATCAAAATCATCTTCTAATAAGGCAGATGCTTTTTTAGCAAGTGCAATGAGTAAGTTTATTCCCAATGACATATTGCCTGATCTAAAAACTGGTATTGTCTTAGCTGCTTCTTGAATAAGTGTTTCAGTTTCTTGAGTTAAGCCTGTAGTGCATATTACAATCGGTGTTTTATGCATAATCGCATATTCAATTAAACTTGGAACAACTGAATAATGTGAAAAATCAATTATGCAATCCACAGGAATATTGCAATCCGCAACAGTTTCAAATACAGGAAATGGGGAAGATACTACAGGATGTCGATCTACTCCTGCAACGATCTCTATTGTACTATGTTCTTTTAGTACATCGATTACATTGTGGCCCATAGCGCCGTTTGCGCCTGTTAAAAGAATTCGAATCTGAATAACCTCCTTCATAAATAAGGGTTAAAAATAGTATAACCGATTTGATCAATCATTGTTATCATTTTTCTAAAAAAAATGGCTTAAAACCTAGAAAACGCTATTGAAAGGTCTAACTTAACTTATAAATGCAAAAAGAGACAGAGAAACTTCCCCCTGTCTCGAATATTCAATGATCATTTAAAGTAAATGATACTCATTTAAAATTGAAATTAGATGTTCTTTATGTGCTTCTTCAATTTCCGTTAAAGGTAATCTTAGAAGACCAGCGTTCATATTCATTAGGTTTAGAGCGGCTTTTACTGGAATCGGATTTGTTTCGATGAAAAGTGCTTTTACAAGCGGATTAATTTTAAACTGAATTTCTCTTGCCAGCTTGATATCGCCATTCATATAGGCCATAACAAGGTCATGTGTCTCTTTTGGTAAGACATTTGCCACTGTTGATATCACACCTTTACCACCTAAGGATAGGATAGGGAGGATATGATCATCATTTCCAGCATATAAAGCAAAGTCATCTGGTAAAAGGCTTGCAAGTTCAGTAATTTGCGTTATATCTGCGCTTGCTTCTTTGATACCTACGATATTTTTGTGAGCAGATAGTGCCTTAACAGTACTTGGTGCTAAGTTAACACCAGTTCTCGAAGGTACGTTATAAACAATTATTGGAATGTTAACAGCATTTGCAATTGTCTCAAAATGAGCAATCATGCCCTTAGCAGTTCCTTTATTGTAATAAGGTGATACGACGAGTAGTCCCTGTACACCTGCTTGCTCTGCCATTTGGCTTAGCTTAACAGCTTTTTGAGTATCGTTTGTACCAGTACCCGCTATAACAGGTACACGGCCAGCTACGGTTTTTACAGCAAATTCATAAAGTGATTTTTTTTCATCATCCGATAGTGTTGCGGCTTCTCCAGTAGTGCCACTAACAATGATTGCATCAGTATTATTTTGGATGTGCCATTCGATTAGTCTTTTTAAGGCTTCAAAATCAATACCTTGGTCATTTAAAGGCGTTATAATTGCAACACCTGACCCAATAAATAATTCCATAAATACATACCTCTACATCATTTTTATAAGAGTTTCAGCAATCTGAATGGTGTTAGTTGCTGCTCCTTTTCTTATATTATCAGCTACAACCCAAAGATTCAAGCCATTATCGACACTTTCATCTCTTCTAATTCTTCCGACATATACTGGATCTGTGTCTGCAGCTGACTTTGCAAGGGGATAAACATTGTTTGAAAGATCGTCTTGTAAAACAACACCCTCTGCATTTTTCATGAGTTCAAAGACATCTGAAAGTTCAAATGGTTTTTTGAGCTCAACGTTGATAGATTCACTGTGACTGTAGAAAATTGGGACTCTAACAGCAGTTGCTGTAATTTTGAGAGAACTATCTCCTAAAATCTTTTTAGTTTCCTCTATCATTTTCATTTCTTCTTTTGTGTATCCATTTTCCATGAAAACATCAATATGCGGTAAACAGTTTTGAGCAATTGGATGAGCATAGCAGGTCATAATGTCGTTGCCCTTTAGACCTTCTTCTAAATCATTCATACCCTTTACACCTGAGCCTGACACTGCTTGGTAAGTAGAATAAACAATTCTTTTAATACCGTATTGATCATAAAGTGGTTTTAATGCAACCATGGCTTGGATTGTTGAACAGTTTGGATTTGCAATAATGTTCTTGTGATTCTTAAGTGCTTCAGGGTTAACTTCAGGCACAACAAGTGGTACTTCTGGGTTCATTCTCCATGCACTTGAGTTATCTATAACAATAACGCCTTTGCTTGCAGCGATTGGTGCGAATTTTAAACTGATATCTCCGCCTGCAGAGAATAATGCAATATCAATGTCTTGATCGAATGATGATTCTGTCAGTTCCTGAACGACATAGTCCTTGCCTTTTACTGTAACGGTTTCACCAGCTGATTTTTTAGAAGCGAAACAATACAAATTTTCATAAGGAAAATCTCTCTCTTCTAGCACCTTTAAAAAAGTTCTGCCTACCATGCCAGTGGCACCAACTACAGCTAAATTAATCTTCTTCATGGATACACCCCCTATTGAATACTGGTCGTATATATTATAAAATATAATGACGACGGATAATAAAGTCTATCATCATAAATGATGTGAAAACATTGAAAAAACTAGACTTTACAAAATAATTATATATATACTAACATTACACCTATCATGCGTCAACAGCAAAAATAGAATTTTTAAAATTGATTTACTATAAATTCAATGATCAAAGAAAATTATGAGGTGAATAATGCAGCCAAAAGAATTAACAATGGATGTGCTAAGATTTAGAAGAGATTTGCATAAAATTCCAGAAGCAGGCTTAGAAGAAATAAAGACTTCACAGTACTTACAATCCGTTTTGAAGTCCTTGTCGATTGATTTTGAAGTGGTTATAGGGACAGGCATCCTAGCCTATATAAAAGGAAGTGACCCTAAAAGAACCATCGCCTTTAGAACGGATATTGATGGGCTTTCTGTCACAGAGGAGAGTACGTTTGAAGTACATTCTGAACATAAAGGTTTTATGCATGCTTGTGGACATGATGGTCATATGGCAATGATGTTAGGATTTGCTAAGTGGGTTAGTGAGAACCCTAGTGAAATCATGGATAATATCCTACTTATATTTCAACCCGCTGAAGAAGGACCAGGCGGTGCTGAGCCAATTGTTAAGGAAGGTTACTTAAAAAAATACAATGTGGATGAAATCTATGGAATCCATCTCTACCCGGTAGTACCCGAAGGCAAATTTGGTCTTAAGAGCGGTGCGATGATGGCGATGACGGGTGAGGTGGACATTGATATAAAGGCACTTAGTGCTCATGGTGCACAGCCTCACGAAGGGATTGACGCAGTGGTAATATCAGCACAACTCATTACTGCCTTACAATCAATTGTATCGAGAAACATTTCTCCGATTAAATCGAGTGTATTAACCATCGGGAGACTCGAGTCAGGTGAAAGAAGAAATGTAATATCGGGGTCTGCCAGATTAGAAGGCACAATGAGGGCCTTTGATAAAACAGTTTATGAGACCATTAAAAAGCGTATAATTGAAATATTAGAAGGTTTTAAAGTTTCCTATAATATTGATTATGAAATAGAGATTAGAGATATGTATCCTCCAGTTATAAATGATTCGAGACTATACGAGCAGTTTCTTAAAATAAATGGCGAGGACCAGTGTGTCATTTTAGAGCCTCAGATGATCAGTGAAGATTTTTCTTTCTATCAAGAAGCTGTTCCAGGATTGTTTTATTTTGTAGGGACCTACAATGAGGCTTTGGGGTATGTTTACCCACTGCACCATTCGAAATTTAACTTCAACAATCAAGTGTTGATGAATGGTATAGAATCTTATGTAAATGTAATCAAATATTATAACGACCAGCGTTAATTTAGAGAAATGGAGTATCCATGGAAATTGAAAATACTAGACCTAAACATTTTAAAATACTTGAAGCAAATGTAATCTTTCTAATATTAGCAGGTGTCTTTTTAACCCTTGGTGCATATGTTCAGAGCAAAGAAGTATTATCAGGATTGTTGATTACAGAATATGGCATTATTTTATTGCCAATATTGTTGTACGCAGCCTTCACCAGAAAAGACATTCGCCAAGTTTTTAGGTTGAAAAAAGTACCCTTAAAGCAATCGTTAAAAATAATGGTTATTGCGGCCTTGCTCCTGCCTACTATCGCAGTGGTTAATTTAATTGCAATTTTGATTATTGAACTCTTCAGTGATGCGATTATACTCAATATCCCAACGGCTGAAACAGGTGTTCAATATGTAGGCTTGATGTTCATAATCTCAATTACGGCAGGTTTGTGCGAAGAATTTTTCTTCAGAGGAATGGTTCTCAACGCATATGAGAGTGAACTTGGTATGAAATGGGGTGCGATTTTTAGTGGACTTCTTTTTGCAATATTTCATTTTAACCCTCAAAATTTTTTTGGGCCCCTAGTTCTTGGTGTGATGTTTTCATACTTAGTGCAAATGTCGGGTTCTATATTTGCCGGTGTTATCGCACATGCTACCAATAATGGAATTGCCGTTTCGATGGGATTTTTAGTTAATTTGTTTGGCAATGATGTTGACGTTATGGCTCAAAATAATACCTTATTTGAATCTACTGGTGCATTATTGCTTGTTATTGTTTTTTATGGTATTCTTGCAATTGGTTTTGCGTTTCTGATTAAAAGTGTATTGCGAAGTTTAAAAAAGGACTACGCAGCATTTAAAATCGGAGACCATATCGAAGTTAAGGAAAAGGCATATGAAATTGTTGAAAAAATTGAATCACAATTGATTATAAAAGAGGTCGATTCGGACCGCCTTTTAACAACAGATAAAGCGCGTTTGATCAATGCTGGGATCATGGACCATTATGAACTTTGGGACAAACGCAAATTTAAAATCGGATTTGTTGAAATGACACCAGTAATTGGTGCACTTATTGCCTATGGCTATATTATTTATTTAGCATACATTAAAGGAGTCGGTTAATGTCGAGTTACACTGCATTTGCTTCTGTTTATGACATTATGCAATATGATGTCAACTATACATTTTGGGCGAGTAAGCTCATTGAAAAAGTAAACCTGTACCACAAAACTGCTAGACATGGCTTAGAACTTGCGTGTGGGACGGGTACTTTGGCGATTGAATTAAGCAAAAAAGGCTATGTCATGGAAGGTTTGGATATTTCTGATGAAATGCTGGCGATTGCACAACAAAAGTCAAATGAGGCTCATCAGAAAGTAAGATTTCTATGCCAAGATATGGCAAGTTTCCAAACGAAAAAAAAATATGACTTTATATTTTCTATGTGTGATGGTATAAACTACCTGATTGAAGATGAAGCGATAGTGGGAACCTTTGAATCTGTTTCAGAGCACTTGTCTGAATCGGGCGTTTTTATATTTGATGTAAGCTCTTATTTCAAACTTTCAGAAGTTATCGGAAATCAGACTTTTGCAGAGACCTTTGAAGATGCTGCATACATTTGGGAAAATCAATTTGATGAAGATGAGCATTTACTAGAATTTCAATTGACCTTATTTAATAAGTCTGAAAAAGCTTATGAGAGACATGAAGAGTTTCACACTCAAAGAGCCTTTAAGACTGAGGAAATTAAGCAATTTTTAAAAGCGCATTTTGAAATTTTAGAAGTTTTAGATGGGGATACATTTGAACAGACCAATTCTGAATCAGAACGAATTTGTTTTATCTGCCGCAAGAAATAATTGCGTTATATACTGAAGTATAGAACTAAACATTGAACCATGGGAGGAAAAGATGGATAAATTAATTACTGGAATGACACATAACCGAGAGGTTAGAATTTATGTGGCTGAAACAACAAATATGGTAGATGAAGCAAGATCGATACATGACTTATCACCAATCTCGACGTCGGCACTTGGCAGAACGGTTACTGCGGCTGCTATGATGGGAATGATGAGTAAAATTGAGAAAGAAAAATTGACCCTTCAAATCAAAGGGTCAAATGATATAAAGCTTATTATTGCGATTTCTGATATCCACGGGAATGTCAAAGGCTATATTTCACATCCCCATGCTGAAAATCGATTCACAGAAGACGGTAAGTTAGCAGTTGGAGAATCTATCGGCAAAGAGGGTAGGCTGATCGTCATCAAAGACTTTGGCATGAAGGAACCTTTTATCGGCCATAGTGAAATGGTCTCAGGTGAGATTGCTGAGGACATTGCACATTATTTTGCGAAATCAGAACAGCAACCTTCTGCAGTGGGCTTGGGTGTTACTTTAAGTTCAGAAGGAAGCGTTAAAAATGCAGGTGGTTTTATCGTACAACTCTTACCAGAGACTTCAGAAGCGACGATAGAACAACTTGAATCAAATTTAAGTGGCTTAAAATCGGTTACTCAGTTGTTTGAGGAGGGTTTGACAATCCATCAAATAGCGGGTCAAATTTTGGCAGGACTTGGCCTTGACGATTTAGAGGAATATCCACTGAACTTAAAGTGTGATTGTACAAGAGATAAAATGGAAAAAGCACTTATTAGCCTTGGAAAAGTTGAACTCAAATCCCTTCTTGACGAAGATGGTCAAGCGGAGCTTAAATGTCATTTTTGCAATAAAGAATACCATTTTGACAAAGTTGAACTCGACCAACTCTATCTTCAAGCTGAATAAAAAACATTGCTCAGACGGTGCTACATCATGTGTAGCACTGTTTTTTTGAATAAATAACACGGCAAGTTTGTTTGGGAAGGATGGTTTAAATGCGAGTAATCATAGCACCAATAAAATTGCATAAAATCCTATCAAGGCATTTAGCATTACTGAGTGAGCCAGCTGAAAATTTGGTGTGTCTAGAAATGCCCATCCTTCAAAATGTCTTAGAGGGTCTCAGACAACATACAGATATGGGCATGCATATGACACCACAGGGGCTTGTAATTGAACCCTCAATCCATGACGAAATGAAAAAAAAACTTTTGGAAGTTGGTGTCTCTAGTGATTTGATAATAAAAGGTGGTAATCTTCTAAGTGCTAAATATCCTTTTGATATTGCTTATAACTGTATCTGCGTGAATCAGCACCTCTTTCACCATGCTATGACGGATTCTAAAATCTTAAAGATTTATGAGGAATGTGGTTGCTTGGCTCATCGAGTAAAACAGGGATATGTTAAATGTGCAACTCTAATTGTTGGTAAAAATGCTGTAATTACTGAAGACACAAATCTATACAAGCACTTCAAGGAAGCTGGTCTTGTGACATTGTTGATTCCTAAGGGAGAGGTTAAGCTTCAAGGGTTTGACTATGGATTCATTGGGGGTGCAGGTGGGTACTATGGGGGAAAGCTCTACCTAAATGGTAGTTTGGCACATCATTCAAGTGGTGATATCATTAAGGCCTTTGTAATCGATCAAGGTACTGAAATCATTGAACTTCATCAAGGCCTATTAGAAGATATTGGCTCTATTTTCATATTCGATTTCTAATCTTAAAATAACTTAATTTTAGTGAAAGTCACATATGATTGTGCTATACTCATATCATCAAAAATAATAATTTAATTACAGAAAGCAAGGTGCAAGAAAT
>NZ_JBVBZF010000069.1:0-13744 GCF_057447755.1 Fusibacter sp.
AAGTCCATTGCTTTTGCATAATAGTAAAAGCCTAAAACGGATGCAAATATGCTCAGGAAAATCAAGTGTGCTATGCCTTCAAATCCAACTGCTTGCCACTGATTGGCTTCGAAGAATATGAAGGGCATAAAAAAGGGAATGCTATAGAGAAACTGATAGAATATAATCGTCAAATAAGAATAACGCTCAAAGAGCGGCTTTGAGGCCATGGAATAGATAACCCATGCGATTACCGCACCAAACATCATCAAATACCCAATACCCTCTTGTACCCTAAAGAGCTCACTAAGTTTGATATCGACAATAAAGACAACACCAAACACGGATAAAAAGACGGCAAACAAATCTATTCGATCGACCTTACGCTTATAAATAATGGCTTCAAATATGAGTGTGAATACCGGTATCGCTGCAATGATAAGCGCCGCTGGTGATGCCGATATATATTTGATGCCCGTATTTTCAAAATAGAAATAAACCCCTATGCCAATACCACCTGCAAGTAAGAAAAGCAGATGATCTCTGGGCTCAATTTTAAGCGGTTGCTTTGTCATCTTCATGGCCATATAAAGCATGGCTGTGGCAATGACAAATCTTATGAGTCCAATCGTCATTGGTCCTAATGTTGTCAGTAAAAACTCTGTACTGACAAAAGAAATGCCCCATGTGATCACAGGGACAAGAATACTTAATAAACCTTTAGTCTTTTTTGTCATTTACGTCACCTTCTTCAAGGTTGATTATACCATGAAGTTCGTGGCAATGACAATCATCAGATTTTACAGAACAGCTCATACATTTACCCACTTTGACCTGTCTTATCGACTTGCGAATAATAGTAACAGCATAAATTAATATGACGACGCCAATTCCAATTGTTACTAGAGTTCCCATAACGACCTCCTATGAGAAAAAGATTAAACCAATTCTATAAAACAGAAATGCGACAAACCACGCCACTGCGAATTGATAAACAACAGAAAAGCCAGTCCACTTCCATGAGTTGGTTTCTCTTTTAATAACACCGACAACAGCAACACATGGTGTATATAAGAGTACAAATACCATGAATACATACGCCGTCAAGGGTTCAAATGTACTAGAAAGTGCTGTGAGGAATGTAGAACCCCCATCAGTTGCCCCTAATACAATGGCCATGTTGGAAATAATCATTTCCTTTGCAATCATACCGGTGATCAAGGATAAGGATATTTCCCATGATCCAAATCCAAGCGGTGCCATAATTGGTGACAACAACTTTCCAAGACTTGCTCCAAAACTTTCGTTAATAGGAACCATACCACTTGTGTTGAAATTTAAGGTGAACCACAAGATCACAGAAGCCGAAAAGATAATGGTCCCTGCTTTCACCAAATAGCCTTTTACGCGTTCCCAAACGTGGATAAATAAGGTTTTGAAATTTGGAAGTCTATATACAGGTAATTCCATGATAAAATGGGATTCATTTTCTTTAAAAATTGTCTTTCTGAAGATTACCGCCACAAGAAGTGCAACAAGAATCCCCAGAACATAAAGGGAAAAGGTCACAATGGTCTCATAACCTTTAAAGAATACCGATGCAAAGAGCACATAAACAGGAAACCTTGCCCCACATGAAACGAAGGGGTTTATCAAAATACTCAGCAACCTGTCCTTTTCATTCTCAATGGTGCGTGTTGCCATGATCGCTGGCACATTACAGCCAAAACCAAGAATCATGGGTACAAAGGTCTTGCCGTTTAATCCAAACTTGGACATCCACTTGTCCATAATATATGCAACCCTAGCCATGTAGCCACTATCTTCAAGTATGGATATGAAAAAGAATAAAATCGCGATATTGGGTACAAAGGTTAAAACACCACCTACACCACCAATAATCCCATCCACAACGAGCCTGATCATCCATTCTGACACTTCCAGATTTGATAAAGTCACTTCCACAGCAGGTCCAAGAATACTCGAAAAGAAAACATCGATTGAATCTAGGAAAATACCTCCCACACTGAAGGTCATATAAAAAACAAATGCCATAATCGCCAAAAATACTGGAAAGCCAATGTACTCATTTAAAATCCAATTGTCCAGCTTAGCGGTTTTAGTATCATAGGCCGTGGCACCCTTTATTAAAACTTGCTTTAGTAAATCATCTATAAATTCATATCTGAGTTTAGAAGCCTCACTTTCGGAAAAGTGCCCCTCTTCAATTTTCTTTAGAAGTTCTTTTGTATTTAGGTAATCCGGTTTTGGCACATCTGCCATTGCAATGGCTTGGTCCAAAAGTTGATCAATATTTAATTTATTTTGGGCAGAAATTAAAACAACCGGGAATCCCAATTGTTTGCTTAAGGTTTCTATATCAATTTGAATGTCTTTTTTATGAAGCTCATCCATCATGTTAATGGCCAAAATCATTGGTGTATTGAGGGCCATCAACTGTGTGGTCAAATAAAGATTTCTTTCAAGTAAAGTGCCATCTACAACGTTGATCACCACATCTGGTTTAACATCAACAATGTAATCCTTTGCGACAATTTCTTCCATCGTAAAGGGTTCTAAACTATATATTCCAGGCAAGTCCACGAGATTAAAAAGACAATCTCTGTATTTTTTCTTACCTTCCTTTTTCTCAACTGTTACGCCAGGCCAGTTTCCCACGTAGTGATTACCACCTGTCAGCGTATTGAATAATGTTGTTTTTCCTGAATTTGGATTGCCGGCAATGGCAACATGTATCTTCTTCATTTTTACTTCAGCCCCCACTATGCATTTAAGGGTGTCACATCAAGCATTGCAGCAATCTGATCTGAAATCGCAAGCCTTGTGCCTCTGATTTCTACCACCATTGGTCCATTTTTAGTCTTAAGGACTGGCATAAAACGTACACCATCCGTAAGGCCCATATCTCTAAGCTTACGCTTCAATTTATCACTGCCATTAATTGTATTTAAAACAACGTGTTTGCCAATAGCTGCATTTGTTAAAGCCATAACAATCTCCTTTGATATGATAATGAGTCTCATTTACACCTTTATCTTAACACTAATGATAATCATTGTCAATCTGAGACGTAAAAAAAGACGAATTATTTACAATTCGTCTACACTTACACAGATACAATTTAAAGGGGTTTTGTATGTTTTTTATTATTCATGAAGGGTATTCCTTTCAATTGCTTTAATGGCAGCATTAGCGCTTGAAAATGCCCACTGTAGATTATATCCCCCAGTATCACCATCAACATCAAGTACTTCCCCTGCAAAATATAGACCATCAACAAGTAGCGATGCCATTGTCTTGGGGTCTACCTCTTGGGTAGCGACACCACCAACTGTTACCATGGCTTGTTTAAAGCCTTGTAATTCGTCTATAAGAATCTCATATTGTGTCAGCCATTTAATCACGTCTTTTCGCAGTGTTTTTGAAAGTGTTGCCATTTTCTCCTGCCCGCTTAATTTGAAAGTTTTTAGAAGTGTCGCTTTTAACTTGTCAAGCAACTTGAGTTGATTCAACCAATATGCCAAGGGTTTGTCTCCTGACGTTTGGAGGAAAGATTTCTCAAGCTCAGATGCTTCAATACCAACAAGATTAATAAATAGGTAATCGCCTTTTTCAAAGGCTCTACTGTTGTTCAAGATTACGGGGCCGCTCACCCCAAAATGTGTAAAGAGCAAGTCCCCTTTATAAGCCTTGCGT
Organism: Fusibacter sp.; assembly: GCF_057447755.1. NCBI lineage: Bacteria > Bacillati > Bacillota > Clostridia > Eubacteriales > Fusibacteraceae > Fusibacter > Fusibacter sp. The sequence continues at coordinate 3,697 of NZ_JBVBZF010000069.1, forward strand.
CTTCCATTTCCATCTTGTGATTGTCCAGTTGCAACATGGACAAGCGCCACATTACTTAATGTAATTCCTGACCAATCGAGTGTACTCATCTTACCTGATACGACCCCAGTAAGGCCCGGCCTTGGTTTAAGGACTTTATGACCAAGTGCCTCAGCCAGTCTATAGCCATCACCGTCAGAGCCAAGAGCAGGATATGATTTTCCGCCAGTTGCAATTAGAACATGTCGGGCATTATACTGACCTCTACCAGTAATGATTGTAAAGCCATCATCTTTTTTTATAAGCTCAGTTACTGAGGCTTCTAAGACGATCTGTTTACTTAAATCCCTATCTATCGTATGCTTAAGGGCTTTGACCACCGCTTTTGCATCCAAGCATTTAGGGAAGACTTTACCATCTTCACGTTCAAAACACTCTATGCCAATCGCCTCGAAATAAGCAAGGGTTTGTTTGTTGTCAAACTGTGTCAGTGCAGGTTTGACAAAAGACTTTTGGTCTCCATATCGCGTTATGAAATGGCTCATATAACCACCGTGAGTGATATTGCATTGTCCACCGCCTGAAACCATTATTTTAAGACCCACTCGATCTTTTTTTTCCAATAAAACCAAGTTCAAATGACTTGAAATTGATGCTGCGAACAAACCTGCAGCGCCACCACCTATTATTACTAAATCATAAATCATTCATTAGGTCTCCTAACACATTAAGTCTAACATTAAATTTTGTAGGGTGTCATTACCTTTAAGGCTTGGACGATGTCATTAACTTTAAGGCATGCACAAAGTCATTGCATCTGTTTATGCCTCTACACAAATCCTACGTTGTGCCCTCTGTTTTATTGCCAAGCTTTATCGCGCTGTTTTAGGACGAAAATTTTTTTCCTGAAGGCCTTCACCCTAAGGTGTCTTTGAAGACTTTGTCAGAATAGTCTTTTCTTATCCTACCAAATCAAGTTATAATAGTAAGACTGGAGGTGATGAAACTGACTTTACACGCACATGAGGCTTCGAAAATTATTAACGCCTTAAGAAACGGTACAGCACCGATTGGGTTTACGGATAGATTGATTTTCGGCAGACAAAGAGAAATTGCTGAGTTCAACAGGTGCTTTTCTTCTCTAAAAAACGGCGAGAGCATTATTAAAATCATCACTGGCGAATACGGTGTGGGTAAATCACATCTTGTCAACGCTGTTAAAAACATGGCCTTGAAAGACGATTATATCATTGCTTCTTTTCAAGTCAACAACGGATTTAGACTCAATAAAATTGACGATCTCTATTATGCTATTATGCATAACCTCTATATGAAAGGGGCTCAATTTGAGAAGACTTCCTTCAACGAAATCTTTGACATCTGGATTGAAAACCTTCAAACTGCACCCTTCCCTGATCGAAAGCGCGTAGAAATAAACGCCGTCTGCCAAGAACTTTCTAAATACAACATGAATTTTGCAAGGGCCTTCCTCATGTTCATGAGAGGTCGCATCCAGCGTAATCAAGAAATGCAAAATGTGACGACTGCTTGGCTGACCGGTGAAAAAAACATCCCCTTTGAGCTTAAACAAAAATACGAGCTTGTGGGGCATGTGGATAAAACCAACACCCTTGATTTTTTAAAAGCTTTTTCCAAGCTAATACACCTACTTGGCTATAAGGGCCTCATTATATTTATCGATGAACTAGACCAGGTTATTGCCGAGAGAAAAGATTTAAGGCTTCAAGCCTACAACAATCTTAAACACCTCATCGACCTTACAACATCGGGTGAGATGGCCCATACCATGTTCATCTTCTCTGGAACACCACACTTAATCACAGACACCGAAAAGGGATTTATGGCGCTGGAGTCACTGTCTCAAAGGCTTAACTTGCCCCTTGACCACACCATGGCAGACACAAGACAAACCATTATTAAACTGGAAAGACTCACGGATGATGCTTTGGTTTCCATGTCGGATCAACTTATAGAACTTTACAAAATTCAAGGCGAGCCCCTCAAGGAAGTTCCAACTTCAGATCAACTCATTCACCATATTAGGGCCTTTGAACAGGAAACGACAAGGCATTTCGTCACAAAATCAATTCAGTATCTTGATACATTTTTAAAATAGATCGCCATCACTGACGATCTATTTTTTTGTTCTAAATATTACTTACTTCTGGGATTCTAATAATAACCCTTGTGTAGCGATTAAGTTCAGACTCAATCTTGATGCTCCCCTTGTGGAGATCAACCTCTTTCTTAAGTTGAGTGAGCCCCATACCCTTATGGTGTTCAGTATTTGACGTAACGCCCTCTTCAAGCAGATAATCAGAAAGTGATTCTGCATCCAACAATACTAGGGTTTCAAAAGGTACCCTTTGCTGTTGATAGAGCATATCCTTAATTCGATTATAATCAACCCCTTGACCATCATCCTCAAATATCATCTGAGTATAAGATGTCTCACGACTAAAAGAGACTTCCAGACTGCCAAACTCACTCTTATTCTTTCGGAACCTTTCACTTGGTGTTTCAATACCATGAATGATGGCATTGTCAATTAAACTCATCATCCCCTTGAGTATATTACTGAACTGCAGGTTGTTGACAACATGCTCATAACCTTCTATTCTAATAGGCTTTACCTTTTTACCATACCGTCTAGCAAGCTCTGAGATATACTGATCATACTGTCTGATGACCTTCTGATTTTGAGCGAGCTTCATCTTAGAAAGGAGTTGAACCAAGCTCTCACTTCCTGGTATTTCACTAAGCCTTCTCTCAAGCTCGGCAAAATCTGATTGATCCACCAACATCAAGTTCTCATGTTTCATAACATTTTCATTTAAAGCACCTTCCAGTATTTCTAAGTCCTCAGATAAAAGTGTCTCCAATTCAAATATTTCAAGATAGCGCTGAACATCCACAAAACTTGAGAAACTACCCTCTTTTCTCAGATTAATGAGTTCATTTACGATTTTATTGATTTTTTGACTCGCTTTTATAAGTCTGAAGAAATCAAACTGTTTTTCAAAATAATCCAATTGTTCAATTAGCAAATCTAAATATTGATTAACTGAATTGCTCTTTTCAGAAAGGTCATCCAATTCATGTTTATTGAAGTTCAAAAACATTTGATAGAGGTTTTTAAACTCCGATTGATTTTTGATGATTTCAAGAATCATTTCCAGTTTGGTTTGAAGACGCTGTTTCTCATCAAACTGGTCTTGATATGCGGTTTGATCCTTAAAAATAACGAGGATATATTGGTCATCCCTGGTCATTTTATATTTGACATCTAATACACGTTCCCCAAGACTTATCTTGTTAGACAAAAGGTCTAAGTAGAGTTTTTTATCGCCTTCTGTTTCCGCTTCGAAAAATCTGCCTAAGATCGTCTCTGCATATACCTTATTGTCAAAATCATCTTGATAAAGAATATCTGTAATTTTCTTATGCCTGATATCAAAATCAAAATAGGTTTGTGTGATCTCACTATAAGCATGATCAATGTAAAGATCTGATGTCAAGAGTATCATGCCCTCTTCTGTCCCCATGAGCATCTCACGACATTGTATATCTGATTTATCTGTCGTATAAGTTTCTTGTACAGGCTCAACCTCGTCTTCTGCGGCTTTCAATACGCCAATTTTTTCACGATTAAAACTCACATAAATAAGCACAACCATTACTGGCAACATATAAAAACTAGAATTGACCATGTTATACCAATTTAAAGTTGAAATGACGAGGTAGTAGGCGAATATAAGACTTGCCATTCTTTGGAGCTTATAAATATTGCACCAAATCATATATGCAATTATCAAGCACATATGCACAACGCCAACCCAATCGAGGTATTTAAGCGGCGTCACGACCACAACTGCCCCGTAGAGCAGTAAATATACTTTACTGAGTTCCAAGATATAGGGAACTACCCATTCTCGCCCTTTAAAACCACGCGTTACAAATACTGTGGTGATAAAAGTGAACAAGAAAAACTGAAGCCTTACATAACTAATGTCTGATTCCAAGTTTAAGGCACTCACTTCTGGCGTTATAAATCTCACAAGAAATGCTATTACCAGCATCTCAAGTAAAAAACTATTGGCTTTTACTCTATTTGCAAATCGCTGCCAAATCAAATAAATGAGAAAAACAAGGGTTAAGGCTACCATAAAGCTTTCCATGAGCCAGATAAACCTTTGATTGTTTTCAAAAGTGTTCAGGGAACCCACAAATATACCGCTTTTGCCTTGTAGACCATCGATATTCTGATCAAAATGAATGACGATATTAACTCGGGGCTCATTGGGCACAAAAATGTAGCCATCTTCTACTGTGTCAAAGTTCAGCATCATTTTGGATCTTTCATATGCTTTTCCATTTATAAATACCTTATGAACGTCATTTAAAATTGTATTATTCATCACAAAAGGTGTATTCACCTTAGCTTGAGGAACTTCAAAAGATATGTACAAGGTGCCTCTAACCCTATCCCTATCGTGCACCTGTATGATCTCATTTAAGGTCTTTGACGATTTGACATCTTCAAAATTGATGGTTTCCGGGTCGATCCAAAAATCTTCAATATAGGTCCAGCCCTTGGAGAGTTCAACTATTTTATCACCATTAAATTCAAGTACCTGTGGTGCGACCTCGCCATAAGCAAGGCATATATTTAAAAGGATCCCTATTAAAATCATAAAGATAATGCGTTTTCTCATAAAGCCTTTCCCTTCTCTTTTTCTTAATTTTAACATAGATTGTTAATTATTTCGTCTAATTTATAATAACATTTGCTTATTTAATCATCGTTTTGATATAATTGAAATGATTACAAATTATTCGTTTTTTTTCGATATTATTGGGTATATAAGCAAGACTTTGTATGTAGAAATTTTTAGGAGGTTGCAATATGAAAGGAACCGTTGTTAACATTTGGCTAAACACAATCACATCAATGTTTGGAGAAGCCCATAAAAATGAAATTATGAAAAAGGAAGGCTGGAATCCATCCAGACTCATTACACCACTAGAAGAGATAGATGATAAAAAAGTGTTTTCACTTATGAATGCTTTTGCAACCAGTAAAGGCATGAAGACTGAAGCCATGTGGCACAAACTCGGTCAAAATAACATTGAATCATTTTACAACTGGTTCCCTTCTTACTTTGACAAGGGCTCTGCAAAGAGCTTTATGATGCTCATGGACAGAGTCCATACCCAGCTCACAAAAATGATTCCAGGAGCAAAACCACCTAGACTTATTCCGGAAGAACTTGATGATAAAAATGTCATCATCACCTACAAATCTAAAAGAGGTCTTGTGGATTATCTTATGGGATTAATCGAAGGCTGTGGTAAGCATTTTAACGAAAAAATTGAGGCAAAGATTCTGGAACGCTCTGTTGGATCTGATGGCCTTCACACAGTTAAAATTCACATTACCTTTGAAAAAGGTACCAAAACCGTTAGAAACTATGGCTTATCAAAGGCGTTTTCATTTGGCATTATCAAGAATGCGCCCTTCAAAATCACATTTTTACCAACACTTGTTTCACTTGGCTTGGTATTGGGCTTAAACGGAACAGAAAATATCCCCTTACTGATTGCCACGCCACTTTCCGTTTTAATAACAGGCGTCCTCATCGGTAACGCCGTTCTTAAACCTTCTCATGATATAACAGGTGAACTTGAAAAAGTTAAAGCCTTAAATTTAAGAGATGATTTAGTGGTTAGGACAAATGACTACCATGAGGAGATTTATGATGCCCTCGCTGAAACAAAGGATAAATTAAGAGAAGAGTTCACTTACCTTAAAGGTGGCCTTGATGACCTTCATTCATTCACTGGAAAATTTGCACAGGTTGCTAAAAACATGAGTGGTGTATCTGACTTGATTTCAAGAGCAGTGCAGGAAGTTGCTGAAGGCGCGATCCACCAGGCAACAGAAACGGAAGGATCCGTTAGCATCTTAGCTGATAACATTGATATTTTAAATGAAATCAGTTCCAAGGAACTCGAGAGTAAAGAAAGTCTTGAGTCCGCGGTTAAACAGATCGAGATATCTGTAGACGATCTTGAAAAAGTTTCAACGAACCTCAATCAGGTTAAAAATAATTTTTCTGAAGTCAATACTCAGGGGACTGAGCTTAGTAAGAAAATTAAGAATATCATCGAAATTGTAAGCACCGTTGAAAGCATTGCTGAACAGACCAATTTACTAGCTTTAAATGCCTCTATCGAAGCAGCAAGAGCAGGTGAAATGGGAAGGGGCTTCAGTGTCGTTGCAGAGGAAATCAGAAAACTGGCTGAGGATTCAAAAGATGCCGTTAATACAATCAACAGCAGCCTTAATGAGTTCACCACAGGCGTTAACAACATGGTAAAACAAGTAAACGATCAGTTCATCGAACTCGAAAGCGGTACCAAAACCATGGCCACTGTTGCAAGCGATAGCAAGGTTGCTTCAAATAGAATTCATGTGGTTTCCACTTCAATCGCTGAAATTTCAGTTAAACTTTCAGATGAAACTGCTAAAATCAATAAAGTATTCGAAAACATGCATACCCTTGCTGCAATCGCTGAGGAGAACTCAGCAACATCTCAAGAGATGAGTGCAAACGTAACGAACTTCTCGACAGAAATTGTGAGCTTGTCAGATAATATTGAAGAACTTGAAAAAGTAGTGCTCTTCCTAAAAGACGAACTCAAGCGTTATAAACTCTAAAGCTTTAAATTCAAAGAGCACGGCATATTCAAAATATGCCGTGCTCTTTTTTATACCCATCATCAAACGTGCTTTGGATTTTTGTAAATGTCAATTTTGTAAAAAAAGTAGCCATTTAATAAAAGTCTAATCCCCATATCCAGTCCAATGGCAAGAAAGACCATATTTACAGACAAATGAAAAACATAGGCCGATAATAAGGCCACTGGCACACGAACACCATACAGCCCAATTGCAGCTGTGTACATGGGCATTTTAGTATAGCCTCCACCTCGAAGCGCACCACCAAATACACCTGCCAAGTTTTGAGGGACCTGTGCAAAACCACATATGATCATATAAATCACCGCAATTTTTATGAGGGCGACATCGGATGTCATCAGACTCAATATGGAGGTTGGCAAAAGTACCAAAGCACCGCCACCGATAATGGACAACAAAAGAACGCCAATCATGATTTCTTTAAAATAGAGTTTTGCAGTTTCAGGTTCCTCTGCGCCTATAAATCTGCCCACATAAGCCGTGGCCGCGATACCAAATCCAGCCGCCGGCATATAGGCGATGCTCTCTGCTTGCAAGCCAAGCTGATAAGCCGCATAAACATTATCACCATAAGTCAAAATTGCCCTGATGAGCAATATTGAACTAATTTGCCAAAAGAGAGATTCGAGCGCACTTGGAATGCCTGTTTTATAAACACTTTTTAGAATATCCCTCGAAAATTTAAAGACATTTAGGTAATTTACCCCATATAATATACCAGACTTCCTAAGTGCCAAGGCAATCCCTAAAATAGAAGCTAGCAATTGACTGATCACCATTGCGATAGCAGCCCCCTTCAAACCCAGTCTCGGAAAGCCCAAGTGACCATTGACCAAAATGATACCCCATATCAAATTGAGGGCATTCATGACACTGCTGATAATCAGTGGTGTTACTGCATCACCTTGCCCCTGCATAGCACCTGAAATTACGATGATGAGACCAAGAAAAGGCAATCCGCAAGATACAATTCTAAGAACTTCACTACCGACAATAAGGAGTTCATCCTTAGCACCAAATATTTTTAACCAAAACTCAGGATAAAACCACAATGAGCCACTGAAAAATATAGAAAGGATAAAAATAGAGGACAAGGTTTGCCGTGATGCCTCTCTGATTCTTTTATGATCCTTTCTTCCCATTGCCTGAGCAATGACAACTTGGACGCCAATGGCAATCCCCTTATAGACTGCCCATAAAATGCCTCGTACTCTTGTACTTAAGCCCATGGCGCCTATGGCTATAAAACCTAAATTACCGATTAAACCCATTGAAACTAGCCCTACCAACATCTCTAAAATGTTAGCCATCATAATCGGCATAATCATTTTTGCAATCTCTAGTCGAATAATGCTCTTTGTTTGAATTGCTTTAAGTCGCTCCATCATTCCCTCACATTTAGTTAGCCTCCCTAAATAGTACCGCTTTTTATATTAAAGATAAAGCAAAAAATAAAAAAAACGCCACATTATGTCTAAAAATTAAAACATTGTGTGGCGGTTTTAAAACGATTTGACTATTTGGTTAAAATTGGTGAAATACGTTTGTATAGCATCATTGTTACAACTGAAATAATAAGGCCTTTGAATAAGTTAAATGGTACAATGCCATAAAGAATTAAGGTTACAACACTGTTGATGTTTGGATTTACAGCAGTTCCCATACCTACGATTGCATCGATTGGCATGAAATTCGTATAAAAGGGAATTAAGAAGAAGTAGTTTGCAAGACCGCCCATAACTGCCATAGTGATTACACCTACAGTTAAACCAATGATTGCACCCGATTTTGTTTTTGCTCTTTTGTAAATCAAAGCTGCTGGTATCACCAAAGCAATTCCGATGACAAAGTTTGCAATTTCACCCACACCACCTGTAGTGGTTCTTAGTAGATGTAAAATGTTTTTGATGGCTTCAATTGCGATTCCAGCAATTGGACCTAAGGCAAATGCACCTATGAGGGCAGGCAGATCACTGATATCGATCTTTAAGAAGCCTGGAAAAATCGGCACTTGAATTTCTAAAAAATAAAGAATAAAGGCAATTACACTAAGCATGGCAATTTTTGTCATCATTTTGACGGACATTTTTTTTGCTGTTGAAGTTGTCATATATAGACCTCCCATAAATATTATTGGCTTTACGGGCATAAAAATACCCTAAAGCATGCACTTCAGGGTAAAATAGCATTATAATAATAAACCTCTTCTTTCATCCAGACTATACTGTCGGCTCTGGAATCTAACCAGATCAGCCTTTCGGCTCGCGGGCTTTACCGCCGGTGGGGACTTACACCCCGCCCTGAAGATTATTACATAGTCAGTATAGCATGATTTATATTCAAAGTCAACGATTCTCATAGTCCCTCTAATTATCATATTATCATCAAGATTATTGGTTAATTCTCATATTTCGTAGATAATCATTCTCAATTATGATATACTATATTATTATGAAAATCACATGGAGGTAAACATGCCGTTTACAAATAGAAAATCAATCATCATGATTATAGCACTGGTCTTTTTGTTTATACTAACAAGCTGTAGCCAAGAAACTGCAAGCTCTGAACAAGTCAAGATCTCCACAGGAATATTACCCATAAAAACTTTTACCAAAGCCATTGGCGGAGAGTATGTTGATGTCGAAGCACTGATACCCGTTGGGGCAAATCCACACAACTATCAACCCTCACCAAGTTCTATGAAATTCCTCTCAGATGCAGATCTCTATATTTATGTGGGCGTACCCACTGAAAATGATAATATCATGCCAAAGCTCTCTGATTTCAACCGTGAAATTCAGGTTTTAAATCTTCAGGCGGGCTTGGCAGCCGAGCATCCCTTTTTAGTGGATGAAGACCACGACCACGAATCAGATGTTACCACTTTGCCAGAGCCAAATTCGAATGAAGCTACTTCAAATGAAACTTCTACACCTTCAACTGAAATTGATGGTGACTCTGACCATGATGAAGAGTTCATGCACCTTGAGGCACAAATGGTGACACCAACAACTGAAATTGGTGCATATGCTGATTACGATCCCCATACTTGGGTATCCCCTAAAAGAGCGATTACAATGGTGAAGCAAATCAGAGATACTTTAATTCAAATGGATCCTGAGCATGAGCAAAGTTTTAAATCCAATGCAGAAACGTTAATAAAGCAATTGACCGCACTTGATCAAGAGGTGGTCGATAAGGTGGCTGCAAGCGACCATAAAATTTATTTGATTTACCATTCATCCTACAATTACTTTGCATATGATTATGGTCTGTCCTTTA